>JAFAWZ010000020.1 GCA_019241495.1 Acidimicrobiales bacterium
GGATTCGACTGAGACCGGATCGGTGGGCGATGGTCCCGACCTGGGCAGGGTATCTGGAGGGAAAGGGCGTCCGAGCCACGGAGGAGGTGGGGGAGGTGGGGGAATGGGATGGGACCATGACCCGACCTCCGACCCCTGGCCTGCTCCGTAGTCGCGGTCATCTGGACCAGGGGATCCGGTATCGGGGTCCCCTGTCTGGCGTGCCAGATCGGGTTCCGTATCGGGTTCCGTATCGGGTTCCAGTTCGGCTCGGGAGGGCTCGGCTTCGGGGGGAGTGGGCTCCGACCGACCGGGTCGGAGACGATCGAAAATCGACCGGGCCCGGTCCTTGTTCTCCTCGGGCTGGGTCACGGCTTCCCATAATCGGCCACTTCGGGTCTCAATGCAAGGACCCTCCCCAGGATCCGTTGGTTTCACGTGGAACGCAGCCGTGAGAGCCTCGTTTCACGTGAAACACAACAAGAACCCCGACCTAGAAGAGGGGGCGCTTGGCCGGAATGCCGGTGCGGCGAGGGAACCGGTCGGGGCAGGCCCGGGTCTGCTCCATGATCTGGAAGGCTGAGGGTTCGGTAATCGTGGCCGTGGCTCGCAGCCCCAGGAGGTCGAGCCCAGCCGGATCCCACCTGTCTGGCCGACCACCGGGCGGCTCGGCCACGACCAGCCGACCGCCGACGCTCAACAACGGGGCGGCGCACTCGGCGGTCACGGCAGGCGAACCGAAGCTTCGAGCCACCACCAGATCGAAAGTGCCTCGCATGTCGCCTCGGCCGGCCACCTCGGCCCGGACGTCGAGGACGGAGACCCGAGATGACAGCTCCAGGGCTTCAACGGTCTCTTCCAGGAACCGGGCCCGGGTCAGGGACCCGTCGAGGAGAACCACCTGCGCCGCGGGCCAGAGCAGCGCCAGGGGAAGCCCGGGCAAGCCGCCGCCGCTGCCGAGGTCGAGCATCCGATGCGGCGGCCGGGCCACACAGCTGCTGGTGTCGATGGCCCGCTGGACGTGGGTGGCAACCGGCCCGGAGCCGACCAAGCCCCGGCGCTGGGCTTCCTCGAGGACCACGGCGAGCCGGCCTCGGTCGGTGTCGCTCAGCGCCGGGCGGCCGACCCGGCTGCCCAGATCGTGGATATCAATCCCCGTTCCGACAGCTTCTCAGTCGGGCAGGACAACAACGCGACGGCGAGGTTCCTCGCCCTCTGAAATGGTCGACACCCCGTCGATGCCGGTGATGGTGTCGTGTACGACCTTGCGGTCAATGGAGGACATGGGCTCCATGGCCGTGCGCTGACCAGTCTGCTTGACCGTGTTGGCCACTTGAGTCGCGAAGCGGGCCAGGGCCTCTGCCCGCTTTTGCCGGTAGCCCCCCACGTCCACGTTGATATGACCGTTGTTGGCGCCCGTCTCGTTGTAGACCACGGTGCGGGTCAGGTTCTGGATCGCCACCAGGGTTGCGCCCTTGGGGCCGATGAGGATACCCAGGTCCCCGCCAGTCAGCTGGAGCTCGACGGTGTCGTCGTCAGATCGGTTGATGGCGACCGTGGCCTCGAGGCCGAACTCCGCCGTCAGCTCGGTGAGAAATTCCTTGGCGATATCGGCCTGCTCTTCGAGCGCAACTTCCACATCGGTTCCTTTCGCTGTCGCCTCGGGGGCTTTGGTCAGAGGAGAGTCATCGGTGGCGCCGCTCACATCTAGAGGCGCGCCACCTGGCGTCTCCGAACGGGTCCGGCTCCGTGGCCGCCGTCTGCGGCGTCGGGCGGATTGGTCCTGGGCGTCGTCGGCGGAGTCGCCGGACCCGGTGCCACTCGGCGTGGGGGCCGGTTCGTCTGGGCCCGTCCCGTCTGCATCGCGCTCGCCGGTCGCCGATCGGGGCGACCTCCCGCCGCTCGCCCGGCCAGCCGATGTGCCGGACGCGGTGGACTGAGAGCGCCCATTGCGGCGTCGGCGGTCCCGGCGATCATCTTTGGATCGCGGCGCGGTGGGTTTTACCCGAGCCCGGACTCGTGCCTCGCTGCGGAGGCGGCCGAACAGCCCGGTCTGGGCTTCAGCAAGCACCTCGAACTCGGCGTCGGCTTCGTCAACTCCGAGCTCATCGAGGGCCGCCTCCTTGGCGTCTTCTACTGTCCGTCCTGTGGTCTCCACCCACTCCATCGTCATCGACCTCGTCGCTTGCGGTTTGTCCGGCTTCCCGGGTTCGAACGGTTCCGGTTTCCGCCTCGGCTGTTGCTGGCCCCGCCTGCCCCGCCCCGCTCTCCGCTGGCTGGATCGTTGCCATTGGGTGCCCCCGACCGGGACCCGTTGCCGTTGGCCTTGGGGTCCCCGCTCCGCGGGCCGGCGGGTAGAGCCTTCGACCCGCCGGAACCGGACTTGGCGGTGGGTCCCTGGGGCGGCGAAGCGGACCGGGATCGCCCGGACTTCGACTGCTGCTGCGACTTTTGCTGTTCGGCCGCGGCGGCCAGAAGATCACGGAAGCGGCTGCGGCCACCGCTGCCCGGTGTGGCCGGTCCGGCCCGTCCCCCACCAGCTGTCGGCTTGGCTCCTCGGGGCGGTGTGTAGCCCGGTCCCCGCTTGTTCTTGGACTCGTCGATCTCTCGGGTGATCTCCTCGACCTCGATCACCTCTTGTGCGACCAGTGCCTTCACCTTGGGGTCGAAGCGGTACATGAAGTCTTGTTGGATTATGCGGCAAACGTTGGAGGTCGTGTAGTAGAGGACGACTCCGGCGGGGAACCGGATGCACAGCACTACGAACAACAACGGGAGGTACTTCATCATCCGCATCTGCGGGTTGCTCTGGGCCTGCGGATTGCGGCTCATCATCTGGGCCGACTGCAGGTAGGACGTCCCGGCCATGGCCAGGAGGAGGATCCAGAAAGGCAGAGCGGCCAGCACCCCGTGATGCGAGCTCAGGGCGTTCTTGGACATGTCCATCCCGAACGCCACGATCTTGCCGTGCCCGGCCTTGATGGCGTGGTACATGGCGGCATGGGACGAGAGGTACTTGGGGGCTGGCACCCCGTTGGCCTTGTGGCTCAGCCCATCGATCACTCGAAACAGGGCGAAGAACACCGGCAGGGGGAGGATCATCGGGAGGCAGGACCCGAACGGGCTCACCTGGTGTTCCCTGAACAAGTCCATCTGGGCCTGGGCAAAGGCCTGCCGGTCGTTCTTGTGCTGTTCTTGGAGCTTCTTCAGCTGAGGCTGAAGCTTCTGCATGGCGAGCATCGACCGGGTGCTCTTCAACGTGAGCGGCGATATGAGGACCATCCATATGACGCTCAGGACGATGATGGCCACGCCGAAGTTCGGGACAACGGCGTAGATGCCGGCCAGCACGTTGGCGATGGCCTTGTTGATGGGGTCCAAGATGCTGCTGCCGTGCTTGGCGCCCTGGGCCACGGTGGTGGTCGTGGTGGACGCCGCATGCACCAGCGCGGCCAGGTGGAGGATCACGGGTTTCTCATTCCGGTATGGGGTCGTAGCCGCTGGGCCCGCCGGGGCGGCACCGCGCCAGGCGACGAAGAGCGAGCGTCAGGCCGTGGCCGGCGCCGTGGCTTTGCACCGCCTCTATGGCGTATTGCGAGCAGGTGGGGGTGAAGCGGCAGGGGGAGACGTGGCCCGATCGGGCCACCTGGTAAGCATGAAACAGAGCCACCAGCCCTCGGGCCACTGCTCCAGGTCGGGGGCAGGGCCGGGCTCCTAGTGTACTTGTCATGATCTATCGAGCTCTTTGAGGGCTTTGTGCACGTGAGCCTCGAGTTGGGCGTACGTCCAAGTAGTGGCGGAGGGCGCCACTCCGATGAGGTAGGCGCCGGGGCGGAGCGTGGGGGCTGCTTCCCGTATCAACATCCGGAGCCGCCGGCGCAACCGGTTGCGCACGACAGCGGTCCCGACACGACGCCCGATGGTGTACGCCACCCTGGGCGGCTCGGCCGGGTCACCGGGTACCCAGGATATCGTGATGGGGCCGTGCCGGCGGCGTCGGGCCCGGCGCAAGACCTCGAACAGCTCTCGGTGCTCGACCCGCCAGATCTGGGTCGTGGTCGGAGTAGGTCCGCCCGCCAGCTCGTCTTCGGGGGTCATGCGGATCGCTGACCGTGGGGTCGGAGGCGTCGCTCAGGCGGACAGTCGGTGGCGGCCCTTGAGCCGGCGAGCCTTCAATATGGCCTGGCCGGCCCGGGTGGACATGCGGTGACGGAAGCCGTGGCGCTTCGCCCGCTTGCGGTTGTTGGGTTGGTACGTTCTCTTCACTCGTCGCCTCCTCGGATCCCGGCGGCGTGGCCGGTCGCCGGTGGCGGGTAACCGCGCGTGCCCCACGCGGCCCGCGGGCACGGCTTGCGATGGTACCGAAACGTGGTGCGCGGCGCCAAGCGGCGGGGCGTCCCCGACGTCGCGCGGGAGGGACCGTAGGCTGATCAGGCGATGGTCTTCTCGACGCTCCTCGCAGCCGCGAGCCCCTCGACCGCCACCGCCGACAACTGCGCCGCCGACCGGGGTGCCATCCACCAGGTCCTCGTCGATCTGAACGTCGACTCCTGCAGCGCCCACACCGCCCAGATCTACCTGGCAGGACCGGTACGGATCCTCTTGATCCTGCTGATCGCCGTCCTGCTCTCCCTCCTCGTGAAGCGGTTGTCGACGCGACTCATAAACGCCCTCCGCCTGGTCTCACCCCTGGTGCGGACCACCCCCAGGGGAGCCGACCGGGTGCGCACCCTCGCCGGAGTGTTCGGCTCGATGTTCCGCGCCGTGATCTGGATCGTCGCTCTCCTGACCATCCTCGGCGAGCTCAACATCAACCTGGCTCCCTTCGTCGCCACCGCCACCGTCATCGGTGCCGCCGTCGGCTTCGGGGCCCAGAGCCTGGTGAAGGACTTCCTTTCGGGTGTGCTCATCCTGGCCGAGGACCAGTACGGGGTCGGTGATCACATCGTCGTCGGCAGCGGCGCCACCGCCACGAGCGGCACGGTCGAGAGTGTCAACCTGCGGGTCACCAGGCTACGAGCCCTCGACGGCGTCATCTGGTACGTACCGAACGGGGACATCCGCGCTGTGGGCAACGACACCGAGACCGACAGCCAGGCCCTGGTGGACGTGGTCGTCCCGCTCGGCACCGATCTGGCGGCCGCGGGCCACGCCGCGGAACAAGCCGCCCAGGCCATGGCCCAGGAAGGGGAGTGGGAGAGGGTGATCGTGGGATCTCCCTCCTTCGCCGGGGTGCAGGCGGCCACCGAAGTGGGGGTCACCATCCGGGTCATGGCCCTGACCCGGCCCGGCCAGCACTTCAGGGTCGCTCGCGAGATGCGACTGCGGGTCTTGGAGCGGCTCCGGCAGGACCATGTGGCCTGGGTCCCGACTCCCCAGACCTGACCACCCCCCAGGCAGGTAACTTGGGCTGGCCCCACTACCGAAGGAGTACACGATGCCTGCTGCGGTGATCGTCGATGCCGTGCGAACGGCGGGGGGCAAGCGCCACGGCAAGCTGTCGGGCTGGCACCCGGCGGACCTGGCTGCCGAGGTGCTCAAGGCGGTCGTCGAGCGCAACGACCTCGACCCCTCGCTCGTCGACGACGTGATCATGGGTTGCGTGATGCAGGTCGGGGCCCAGGCGGTCAACATCGGGCGCAACGCGGTGCTCGCCGCTGGGTTTCCGGAGTCGGTGCCGGGCACGACCGTCGACCGCCAGTGCGGGTCGTCGCAACAGGCGCTGCACTTCGCGGCTCAGGGAGTCATGGCCGGCGCGTACGACGTGGCCATTGCGGCAGGAATCGAGGTCATGAGCCTCGTCCCCATGGGGGCGAGCGTCAGCCAGGGCCCGGGCCTGCCCTTTGGCCCGGCGGTGGGCCGGCGCTACGAGGGCGTCGGCGGCCTCGTTCCCCAGGGCATCTCGGCCGAGATGATCGCCGACCGCTGGAACCTCTCGCGCGAGGACCTCGACCGGTTTGCGGCCCGCAGCCAGCAGCGGGCCGCCCTAGCCTCTGCTGAGGGTCGATTCGACCGCGAGATCATCCCGGTCCGGGGCAGGCACAAGGACAAAGAGACGGGCCGGGTCACCGACTCGGCGGACCTCGTTACCATGGACGAGGGCATCCGCCCGGACACCACAGTCGAGATCCTCGCCTCGCTCAAGCCGTCGTTCAAGCCGGGCGGCAAGGTCACCGCTGGCAACAGCTCACAGATCACAGACGGGGCGTCCGCGGTGCTGGTCATGAGCGAAGAGAAGGCCTCCGCCCTCGGTCTTACCCCCCGGGCCCGGTTCGTGTCGTTCGCTCTGGCTGCCGACGACCCCCAGATCATGCTCAGCGCTCCGATACCGGCCACGACCAAGGTGCTGGAGCGGGCCAAGCTCACTCTCGACGACGTGGACCTGGTGGAGATCAACGAGGCGTTCGCCTCGGTCGTGCTCGCCTGGCAAGCCGAGCTGCATCCGGATATGGAGAAGGTGAACGTCAACGGTGGGGCTATAGCCCTGGGCCACCCGCTCGGCTGTTCGGGCGCCAAGCTGACGGCGACACTGGTGAACGAGTTGGAGCGCACCGGTGGTCGTTACGGACTCCAGACCATGTGCGAGGGCGGGGGCATGGCCAACGCGGTGATCGTCGAAAGGATCTAGGCGCGCCTGGCACCCGGCGGGATATCCCCAGGTTGGGGAAAACACTGGGGAGTGTCACACCGATGTAACTTCCTGTTAAGGGAATTCAGTGCCAACGGGTCGACGTGACGAAACCGAGGACGATCAGCCCGAGACCCACGAACAGGTACGCGTTGCTGGCGTGGCCCCCCAGCACGCTCAGGTAGTTGAGCAGGATGACGATCACGCCGGCCCCGAAGAAGCCGACGATCAGGGCGGGAACCCACCAGGGGCTGACCCGGAACTCTCGCGGCACCGGAGCGGTGTAGCGACCACTCGACGCCGGGCCCGTCGCGGTGGTGGTTCTCGCCTTGGCCGGGCCGCCCTTGGGGGTCACCCGCCCCGACGACGCGCTCGAAGGGGCCGGCCGTGCATCCTTGGTCTTCCTCGGCATGTCGCAGACTCTAGGGGGACTAGCGTGCCCCTGTGGCGCGCATCTTGGTCGTGGACAACTACGACTCGTTCGTCTACATCCTGGTCCAGTACCTGGGCGAGCTGGGCGCCGAGCTCGTCGTCCACCGCAACGACGCCATCGACCTCCGATCCGCGAGGGCCATGGACCCGGCTGGGATCCTCATATCACCCGGTCCCGGTCGCCCGGCCGGGGCCGGGGCGACGCTGGAGCTGATCCGGGGGCTCGGCTCGGCCGTCCCAGTGCTGGGAGTCTGCCTCGGCCACCAAGCCATCGGCGAGGCCTTCGGGGGCGAGGTGGTACGCCACCAGGTCATGCACGGCAAGACCTCGGAGATCACCCACGACGGCCGGGGGGTCTTCGCCGGCCTGCCCGAACCGCTGACCGCGACCCGGTACCACTCACTCGTCGTGGCAGCTGGCTCGGTGCCCGCCGAGCTGGAGGTGTCGGCGTGGTCGGAGGACGGGACGGTGATGGGGCTGCGCCACCGCAGCCTGCCCATCGAGGGGGTGCAGTTCCACCCGGAGTCCATCCTGACCGACGGCGGCCACCAGCTCCTGGCGAACTGGCTGGGGTCGCTTACTGGCTCGATTTGCTCGTAGTGGAACTCGTCGAGGGCTGGTAGGAGCCGACAGACACCTGCACGGTGGAACCCTGGGGGGCGCTGGCTCCGGCCGAGGGGCTCTGGGACACGACCGCGTTGTTCTGCTGCGGGTTGGTCACCGGCACAGTGGTGAACTGGTCCTGGAAGCCGGCCGCGGTCAGGGCCGCGTCGGCCTGGTCGCGGCTCATGCCCACCACGTTGGGCACCTTCACCTGGGGCGGGCCGCTCGACGTGTAAATGGTCACGCTTGTTCCCGCGGCAACTGCGGTCCCGGCCGGCGGATCGGTGCGGGTCACCAAACCGGACTGCACCGAGGTCGACGCCTCGGGCTGGGTCTTGCTGACCTTGAGCCCCAGGGCTCCCAGCTGCTGGCCGGCCGACGCCGGGTCCGAGCCGACCAGCGATGGGATGGTCACTTGGGCCTGGCCGCTCGACACCACGACCTGGATCGCCGAGCCTTGGGCCGCCTTGGTGTTCCCCGCCGGGTTGGTGCTGATCACGGACCCCGACTGGGCGGTGGTCGAGCTCTGGGTCACAACGTTCGGGACGAACCCGGCATTGCGCAGGGTCTGCAGTGCCGGGTCCTGCTGCTGGCCGGTCACGTCCGGCACGGTCACCTGGATCGCTCCGCTGCTGACCAGCAGGGTCAGAGGGTCTGAGCTCTTGATGGTGGTGCCCGCCCCCGGGTTGGAGTTGACGACGCTGCCACTCTTGACCGCGGAGCTGGGCTGCTCCTGGCTCTTCACGTTGGTGAAGCCCATCTGGCGGAGCTCGCCCCGGGCGGTGGCCTCCGGCTCGCCGATGAGGTTCGACGGCACGGTCAGGCTCTTGGCCGTCTTGCCGAACAGGCCGGCCTGGCGCCCCCCGAAGTAGCCGCCCAGAGCGAGGATGACGACGACCAGGGCGATCAGCGCGTACAGCGGTCCTCGCGACCGCTCCTCGGGGGGCGGGCCGAGCGGTCCATGGGTCGGCGGGACGACGGCGGTGTCGTGGATGCCCGGCTGGACGCGGGTGGGCTCGACGCCGACCGCCCCCATGACGCCGGTTGCCGCGGCAGCGGGCACCGCTGCGGCCAGCACCTGCTCGCCCCCGGTGTAGCGCAAGAGGTCGGCGCGCATGTCCTCGGCGCTCGGGTACCGGCCGGCCGGTTCTTTGGCCAGCGCCCTCATGGTGATGGCTTCGAGCGCCCTCGGCACGGCCGGGTTCACCTGCGCGGGAGGTAGCGGGGCCTCTTTGACGTGCTTGTAGGCGATCGAGACAGGACTGTCGCCGGAGAACGGCGGCTTGCCCGTCACCATCTCGTAGAGGACCACGCCGAGCGAGTAGACGTCACTGCGGGCGTCGACCGAGTAGCCCTGGGCCTGCTCGGGGGAGAAGTAGGTCGCGGTGCCCATCACCGAGCCGGTTTGAGTCAGGTCCTCCGAGGTGCCAAGAGCCCGGGCGATGCCGAAGTCGGCGACCTTCACCTGCCCCCGGTTGTCCATCAGGACGTTCCCGGGTTTCACGTCGCGGTGGATGACCCCCCGTCGGTGAGCGAAGTCCAAGGCCGCGGCCACGCTGGTGGCGATGCTGGCTGCCCGCTCGGGGCGCAGCGGCCCGTCCTTCAGGAGCGAGGAGAGCGTCGGACCGTCGACGTACTCCATGACGATGTAGTAGGTGCTCTCGCCTTGACCCCAGTCGTAGACCGACACGATGTTGGGATGGCTCAGGTTGGCGGCGGCCCGGGCCTCGCGCCGGAAGCGTTCTACGAAGGCCTGGTCGACGGCCAGCTCGGGAAAGAGGACTTTGAGGGCGACGGGCCGGTCGAGAAGCAGATCCCGGGCCAGGTAGACCTGGGCCATGCCACCCCGGGCGATGTGGTTGACCATCTCGTAGCGGTCGCTGAACACGTGCGGTTCGGCCATGTGCGGGTCAGCCTAGGACGGGGGGGTCGCGCTGCACAGGCAGCGGGGGAGTCGGCGGCTCATGACAAAGGCGTCGCCGGGTGGTTGGCCAGGTAGGTCTGGATGATGGTCTTGGCGATCGGGGCGGCCAGGGTGCCGCCTTGGTACTCGTTGGCCCCGGGCTGGTCGGGGAGCACGACCGCGACGGCAATCTGGGGATTGGTGGCGGGGGCGAAGGCGACGAACCAGGCGTCGATCTTGCCGGTTCCGGTCTGGGCGGTACCGGTCTTGCCGGCCACCTGCACACCGGGGATGGCGGCCGCTGTGCCGGTGCCGTCAGGGGAGCTGACGACCGAAGTCATGAGCTGGGTCAGCTGCGAGGCCGTGTCGGGCGAGGTCGCCTGTAGCCACTTGGAAGGTTGATAGGTGCTGACGACCTGGTTCTGCGAGTTGGTCACGTGGTCGAGGACGTGGGGGGCCATGATCGTCCCCCGGTTGGCCACTCCGGCGCCGACCAGAGCCATCTGCAGGGCGGAGGCCTGCACGTCCTCCTGACCGATGGCGGAGTAGGCGAGTGTCGGCAGGGCCTGGGCGAAGCTGGCCGGGGTGGGGAAGATCGACCTCACCGCGAAGGGAAGGTCCAACGGTGGGGTCTGGTCGAACCCGAAGGCGTGGGCCTCGTCGTAGAGACTGGTCGCGCCCAGGTCCAGCCCGATCTGGCCGAAGCCTGTGTCGCAGGAGACCGTGAACAGCTCGAGCAGCTGGCCGCCGCACACCTCGCCGCCGAAGTTGTGCAGTTGGGTCGTCGTCTGCGGCAAGGGCAGGGCGGCGAGCGTCGGGTAGGTCTTGGTCGCCAGCGGCGATTGGTGGTCGTACACCGAGCCGGAGGTGACGATCTTGAACGACGACCCCGGTGGCCACGTCTGGCGATAGGCGGGGGGATCGAGCACCCCGCCGGGCTGGCTGGTCAAGCTCTTGTAGTTGGCCTGCACCTGCGAGAGGTCGTGCCCCGACAACAGGTTCGGGTCGAATGAAGGGTTCGAGTACAGGGCCAGGATGGCGCCGGTGCGGGGGTCGAGGGCTACCACCGAACCGGTCCGCCCGGCCAGCCCGGCCTGGGCTGCTTTCTGCAGGTCGTCGCGCACGGTGAGGGTGATGGACTGGCTCTGGTCGGTGTTGGTGAGGAGGTTCTTCAACCCGCTGAGGCTGGTGGGCAATTTGAACGGGCTCTTCTTGCCGGTCAGCACCTTGTCATAGCTGCGCTCGGCCCCATCGGAGCCGTAGGTGAAGGAGAAGAACCCGGTCACCTGCTCGAACAGTGCCCCCGCCGGATAGGTGCGTAGGTACTTGAACTGGTCGCCGGAGGGGGCCGAGCTGGCCAGGGTCACCCCGTCGGCGGAGAGGATGCTGCCCCGCTTGGCGGTGTACTCGGCCACGATGGCCCGTCCGTTGAGGGGGTTCGAGGCCAGCGCCTTGGCGTGCACGATCTGCACGTAGTTCAGCTGCACGAACAAGGCGAGGAAGAGGATTATCAGGCCGATGCCCAGCACCCTGATCTGGCGATTCACGCCGCCACACTCACGAGCTCGGCGGGCGCCACGGCGGGCTGCTCGGTGTCGTGGGAGATGCGCAGCAGTAGGGCCAGAAGAATGTAGTTGGCGACCAGGGAGGAGCCACCATAGGAGACAAAGGGCAAGGTGATCCCGGTCAGAGGGATCAACCTCGTCACGCCGCCCACGATCACGAAGGTCTGAACCCCGAGCACCAGTGACAGCCCGGCGGCCAGCAACTTGTCGAAGGGCCGGTCGCAGCGCACCGCCACGCGCAGCCCGGTGCCAACCATGAGCAGGTAGCCGGCGAGGAGGGCGGCCGCGCCAACCAGCCCGAGCTCGTTGGCGATCACGGCGAAGATCAGGTCAGTGGAGGCCTCGGGGATGGACCCCGAGCTGCTTTGGCCCGGGCCCACCCCCCACATGCCCCCGCCGGCAATGGCGAACCAGCCCTGGATGATCTGGTAGCCGGTCGTGTTGGCGTGCGTCCACGGGTCGAGCCAGGCCTCAACTCGTCCCTTGGTGTGGCCGATCACTTTCAAGGCCAGGAACGACCCGAAGGCGAACAACCCGGCTCCGAGCCCCAAGTAATAGGCGCGGCCCGTGGCCACCCAGACCATGCCGATGAACAGGGCGAAGAAGAGGAACGACGACCCGAGGTCGTTCTCGGCGAGGAAGATGACCAGCGACAGGCCCCATGCGGCGAGGATCGGGGCCAGGTAGCGGGGGTCGAGCACCAAGAAGCGGCCCACCCGGCGGGTGCCGCGCGACAGCAGATCTGCCCTTTCGACCATCACCGAGGCGAAGAAGATGGCCAGGGAGAGCTTGGCGATCTCGCCGGGCTGGAAGTTGAAGGCTCCGAGATGGATCCAGAGCCGGGCGCCGTTGATGTCTTCGCCGATGCCGGGCAGGAGGGGGAGCAACAGGAGGCCGATGCCTACGAAAGCGAAGGTGTACCGGTACCTCTCCAGGTCGCGTGCCCGGCGGACGACGACCAGGGTGGCTACGAACGCCGCCACGCCGAGAGCGGTCCAGAAGGCTTGCAGCCGGGCCTCGTGGTGGGACAGGCGGGCGATGAAGACATAGCCGATGCCGTTGAGGAGGCCGGCTACGGGCAGGAGGATGGGGTCGGCGAGCGGTGCGCTGTGCCGCATGGCCATGTGGGCGACGAGGAGCAGCACGAAGATGGCAACCAGGAAGGGGCCTATGTTGGCGGGCAGGTTGCCTGCTTTGCCGAAGCCGGCGAGGGCGTAGAGCCCGCCGGTCAGGAACACCACCAGGATTATCAGCCCGAGCTCGGTCCGCCGGCGAGCGGGCGGCCTCGTCACTGAGTCGACCAGGTCATCCGGTCGACGCCGTGGCTGTATTCGGTGCCGACGTGGGTGGTGACCCGGTTCCCAGGATCTCTTGCCGCTCGGCCACCAGCCGCTGGACAAAGGCGCGCGCCGCGGCCAGGGATGGTTCTTGCTGGCCGTCTTGGAGGCTTTGGAGGTGGACAGACAAGACGTCGGATGTCGTGTGGGAAGTGGCTTCCTTCAGCGTCGGCTTCATCCACAGCACTCCGCCCGGCCGGCCCTGGTAAATGACGATCTTCGAGCCCTGGAGGCCCACGAAGTATCCCGACCGGGCGTACCAGACGACCCCGAAGGCACCGAGACCGAGGATCATGAGCAGCACGAGGATGAAAGCGACCACCCGGAGCGTCACTGGCGAGGCGGTGGGCGGCCGCGGCCGGCGCCGGAAGCGGCGGCCGGTCTTGGCCGGAGCCTTCTCGACCTTGGCCTCAGCCGGTTCGACGACGTCGGCGAGCTGCGTGTCTTCTCCGACCCCGCTGTCTTCTGTGACATTCACGATGACGACGGTGATGTTGTCGTTGCCGCCGCGGTTCTTGGCCTCGTTGACGAGCTCCTTGGCCGCCTGCTGGGGGTCGGCCAGGCGGCGCAGAATGGCGGCGATCAGGTCGTCGCTCACCTCCCGGGGAAGCCCGTCACTGCAGAGCAAGTAGCGGTCCCCGGGCCGGGCCGGTTCGACGAACAGG
Organism: Acidimicrobiales bacterium; assembly: GCA_019241495.1. Classification (GTDB taxonomy): domain Bacteria; phylum Actinomycetota; class Acidimicrobiia; order Acidimicrobiales; family Palsa-688; genus JAFAWZ01. The sequence continues at coordinate 13,113 of JAFAWZ010000020.1, forward strand.
TCGACGGGCACCTCGGGCTCCACCCCGAGCGCCCTGGTCATGATGTTGCGCCGGGGGTGGAACTCCGCCTCTTCTTTGGAGATGCGGCCCTGGGCGACCAGCTCGGCCACCAAATTGTGGTCCAAGGTGACCTGGCGCAGCTCTCCGTCGTGGAAGGCGTACAGCCGGGAGTCGCCGATGTTCACGATGGCGAGCTGATCTCCTTCGACCTGGGCCAGGGCGACCAGCGTGGTTCCCATGCCCCGCATCTCCGGATTGGCCTCGGCCTCCTCCCACACGGCCCGGTTGGCCGTCCGGGCCGCTTCGATGAGGTTGTCGGGGGTGAGTGAGCCGGATCGCACGAACCCGTGGTCGAGGGCCTCGATGGCGACCGCGGACGCCACCTCGCCGGCGGCGTGGCCACCCATCCCGTCGGCCACCGCGTAGAGGCGGTCGGCGACGAGCAGCTGGTCCTGGTTGTTGGCCCGGACCAGGCCCACGTCCGTTGCGGCCCCGGCCCGCAGCGAGATCACTTGCAAACTTCTGTCACTTGCGAACTTCTGTCACTTGCGAACTTCCATGGTGGTGCGCCCGAACTGGATCTTGTCGCCCTTGCGGACCGTGACAGGAGCGGTGACCTTTTTACCGTTGAGAAAGGTGCCGTTCGTGGATCCGAGGTCCTCGACGAGCAGGTCGCCGCCGCGGCGAAACACGCGGGCATGGAGTTGGGAGACAAAGGTGTCGCGGGCCAGAAGGACGGCACAGCCGCCGGCCCTCCCTACTGTGACCTCGTCGGGTAGCGGGAACTCCTTTCCTCTGTCCTCTTCAGGAGAGACGACCACCAGCTTTTCGGGCCCCACGTGCGCCGGCCGGGCCGCCGGCGCGACCGGCGCCGCTGCTCCTGGCGGCGCGGCCTTCGGCTCGCGCATCTCGACCCATACCGCCCGCAGCACGCGCAGGAAGAAGAGGTACAGCACGGCGAGGAACACGTACTTGAGGAGGGTGAGGACCGGATCGGGCACTGGCCGGGGCTGGCCCTCTAGCTCCGCTCGAATGACAGGGTCGTGGACCCCACCGTGATCTGGTCGCCGGGACGGAGAGGTTGGACGGTGACAATCGGTGTCCCGTTCAGCCGGGTGCCGTTGGTGCTGCCCATGTCGGCGATCTCAAAGCTGCCGTGGTCGCTCGGGATGGGCCGGATCTCAGCGTGGTAGCGGCTCACGTTCGGGTCGGCCAGCACCACCCCGCAGTCGGGGAGCCGGCCTATGGTGACGGGCCGGGTGCCCAGCTCCCGGGTCCGCCCGTCGGGCAGCACCAGCCTGGACTTCAGCTCGTCTTCACGCTTTTGGATCTCACCCGAGACGAGCAGCATTCCGGGTGACAGCTGCTCGTCGGTCTCCATGGCCACCTTCACCGGGCCGAGGAAGCTGTAACGCT
>JAFAWZ010000152.1 GCA_019241495.1 Acidimicrobiales bacterium
GGCTGGTCACCGATCGGTCTCGGTCCGGCCGAGTACGCGATCGGGTTGGGCCGTATTCAGGCCGGGGCGCTCGCCAGCTCTCGCCAACCTTCGGACATAGTGGCCGCGTTGCAGCTGTCGGTGTGGATCGGCGTCGTTCCAGAAGGAGTCCGGCCTGATCTGGCCGGCTCTCCCGACGGCGTGGCCGAGTCGCTCGGGGCGTACGGCCGCGTCGGCGTCGAGCACATCGTGCTCCAAATCGACGCCACGCCGACCGACACGATCGATCAACTGGGTCTTTTTTCTCGCGAGATCATGCCTCGAATGTGATCCCTTCCGGAGTTCGGATGCGACCCGGACCGTCCGTTGACGCGCCCTCGGGCCTTGTGCTAAAAGTCGTCGTCAAGGGCGGTTATCGAGCGCTCGAGAGGGAGGGAATATGGCATGTTTGCCAATATGATTTCTGCGGATTCCCATGTCGTAGAGCCGCTCGACCTGTGGAACGAGCGACTGCCGAGTCACTTGGTCGCTCGGGCTCCTAAACGGGAGATGCGAGGTTCGCTGACCATCATCGAGGTGGAGGGCCAGGGCCCGGTGGCCTTCACCTTGCAGACGCGCCTGGACGGGTCGGTCGTCGATCAGGACTGCGTGGACCTGGCCCGCCGCCTCGAGGACGTCGAGTCCGACGGCATCTGGGGAGAGGTCGTCTACCCCAACCTCGGGCTTTCTATCTACGGAATGCCCGACGGGGAGCTGGCCATGGCATCCGCCATGGCATACAACGACTGGATCTCAGATGCCTTCGCCGAATACCGCGACCGCTTCGTTCCGGTGGGCCTCGTGCCTTTGCATTCCGTCGACGCCGCTCTGGCCGAGATCCGCCGCGCCGAGGGATTGGGTCTGAGAACGGTCATGTTGCCGATCTACCCTCCCGCTGAACGGCCCTACACGTCGGCTGAATACGAACCCATTTGGGCCTACGTAGCCGAGCGCCAGATCCCTCTCTCATTTCACGCCGCGACCGGCAAGGCTCGGCCGCCCCGAGCGACTATACGGGAACGGGACAAGCCCGATCTCGAGGCTCCGCCAGGAACTGCCCTCGTACGGGCCGTTCAAAACACCCATCCCGCCGAGGACTGCCTGGCCGCATTGGTCGGGGCGGGTGTGTTGGAGCGGTTCCCCGAACTCCAGATCGTGTTCTCCGAGGTGGGCGCGGGTTGGATGGGGACGGCCATGGTACGCATGGACGCCGCGGTCGATGCCTACCCCGGCGAGATATATCCCCATCTGCCGCTCCGGCCGAGCGACTACGTGAGGCGCCAGGTGCACACGACGTTCATGGATGCCGACCATTCCGCCATCCGCGCCAGGCACTACCTGGGCGTCGGCAATTTGATGTGGGGGGCCGACTACCCCCACCGGGAGGGTTGCTGGCCGCGCAGCCGGGTCATGCTCGAGAACCTGATGGCCGACGTTCCCGCCGATGAGGTGGAGCTGATCGTCCAGCGCAACGTGGCCGACGTCTACGGGATCTCGCTCCCGGCTGCCGCTTAGCGATCTAGCAGTACAGCAGCGGTCTCTCAGGCTCCCCTGGGCGCCAGCTGACCGGGAAGCGGGCTGCGCCGGAAGGGACGAGGGGCACGCGCTTCGGCGATCAGGGTGCGCCAAAGATCCAGCTTGTCGACGTGCTGAAGCGTGCCAGCCACGTGGCGGCGGGCCGCCGCCTCTGCTTTGCGGGGATCCCCGTCGACGATCGCCGCGACTATGGCTTCGTGGCCGACCTGGGCGTTCAACATCACCTCTCGCACACTGACTCGCCGCCCCTCTCTCACTTGGGAAACGACCGATGGGTTCTCGATGAAGGGGAGGTACAAGGCGGCTGAGCTGAGTCGGATGAGGGGGATGAATTCTTGAACCCACCGGCTCCCGCTGGCCTCGGCGATGAGCGAATGGAAAGCGGCGTGCGCTTCGATTCGGGCCGACGGATCGAACGGCTGGATCGACGACCTCATACGCCGGAGCAGCTGCCGGGCCTCCTTCTCGGCGGCTTTGGTGAACCCGGCCCGGGCGGCTGAACGGGCGGCCAGCCCGTCGATGACCTCGCGCAGCTCGTACATCTCGCGGAGCTGGTTGGCGTCGATGGTCACGACCTCGGCCGTCCCGTTCCCGTTGGAGGGGCGGATCAGGCCATCGTTCTCCAGGACACGAAACGCCTCGCGTAGCGGCGTACGGCTGATCCCCATGCGGTCGGCCAGCTCCGCCTGGGTGAGCTGGGTTCCGGCCGGCAGCTGGCCGGTGACAATCAGCTCCCGGAGGTAGTCGGTGATCTCGTCGACGAGGCGGACACGGCCAGGTGCAGCTGTCTCGGGAGCCACAGAAGGCGAGACTACACCGTTAAGAGGTTTCGACCTCACCCGAGGACGACTTGGCATTGCCACTACCGGGCCGGTCTAGCTGGGGGTGGCCGCCGCGGCTTTACGCCACTCGTCGAGCCGGCCGACGTTCTTCAAGATGGTCGCTATGTGCCGGCGCGCCTCGGCCTCGGCTTGGCGGCTGTCACGATTGATTATCGCCTGGAAGATGGCGACATGGCCCTTGTGCGCGACCTCCATGGCTTGCTGGACCGTGAAGTGACTGCCTTCGCCGAGGCGCGAGGCCACGATGCCGCCGTCGATGAAAGGAAGGTACAGCGCGGCCGAGCTGACCCTGACCAGAGGAAGGCAGTTCTGGAGCGACATGTTGCCCGACGCCTGCACGATCAAAGAGTGAAAGGCGGCGTGTGCCTCGACCCGCGCCGCGGGGTCGAACGGCTTGATCGAAGCCTTCATCTGGCGGATCAACCGCCGCAACTCCTGCTCGGCGTTCTTCATCAGGCCCGTCTCGGCGGCCAGCCGGGCGGCCAGCCCGTCGATCACCTCGCGCAACTCGTACATCTCGCGAAGCTGATGGGCGTCGATGGTCGCCACTTCTGCGGTCCGGTTGCCGTTCGATATGCGAATTATCCCGTCGTTTTCCAGGATCCGGAATGCCTCGCGCAGGGGGGTACGGCTGACGCCGAACTGGCGGGCCAGCTCGGTTTGGAGCAGCGGCGTGCCAGCGGGCAACTGGCCGGTGATGATCATCTCGCGCAGGTGGCGAACGATCTCATCGACCAGCCGGACCCGTTCGAAGCCTGTGGCCACCTGGGGTAGGGGAGGAGCCATCCAACCGAGGATACTCCTTGGCGCGGGGAGGTTCGCGGGCCATGGGCGAAGAGCTCATCGTCCGCGGAAATTTGGCAGATCTATGATCGCCCCATGCGCGCAGTGACCCTGGTCGACGGCCGCGTCGAAGTTCGAGATCATCCCGATCCCGAGCCCGGTGCAGGCGAGCTTCTCATACGAATCAGATCCGCTGGACTCAACAACGCGGATCTGGCCCAGCGCGCCGGAATGTACCCGGCCCCATCCGGTAGCCCGCAGGACATCCCGGGACTCGAGCTCGCCGGTGAGGTGGCTGCGGTCGGACCGCAGGTATTTCGCTATTCCGTCGGCGATCGGGTGATGGCGATCGTCGGGGGCGGAGGTCAGGCCAGCCTGGCCGTCCTGCACGAGCGGGTTGCCATCCCGGTCCCAGAGGGTCTCTCCTGGGGCGAGGCCGGCGGTTTCCCCGAGGCCTACTTCACCTCATATGACGCGCTGTTCTCCCAGTGCAACCTCTCGGTGGGGGAGCGCCTGTTGGTAACCGGAGCGGCCGGGGGAGTCGGGGTCGCTGCTGTCCAGCTGGGGGTAGCGGCGGGGGCCAGGGTGGTGGCCAGCGTCAGGGATCCGGCCCGGCGCGACGATGTCGCGGCTTTCGGCGCTGAAGTCGTCGCGCCGGATGACCACCTCGCTCACGGGCCCTACGACGTCGTGCTGGAGATGTTCCCCAAGCACAACCTGGCCACCGATGTGGAGGCCCTGGCGACCGGTGGCCGGATACACATCGTCAGCTCTGTCGGTGGTACGAGGGCCGAGTTCAACGTCAGCGGCCTGATGCGGGTGAGGGGAAGGATCCATGGGTCCAGCCTTCGGTCGCGGCCCCTCGAGGCCAAGGCCAGCGTCAGCCGAGCCGTCGAGAGCCACGTGTTGCCGCTCCTCGGCGCGGGCCGAGTGACGGTCCCGGTGTGCGCCACGTTCGGCCTCGAGGAAGCTGGCCAGGCTTACGAACGCTTCGTTGCGGGTCACAAGCTGGGGAAGATCGTCCTCGAACCGTAGGCCGGGCCGTTGGTCGATGCGGTCGGGCCGGTAAGGCCGGCCCGACCGCATCAGCAGCAGGGCTTATGAGGACGTGCCGGTGAACACGTTGATGGCAGATCCGTCACCGACCGGGACGAATTGCCCGTTCTGGTACTTGTCCATCCAGATGTGATCGACGATGACCCGGGGCGCAGTGCCCCCGAGACCGGTCTGCGACGTGGTGTAGTCGATCGGGGGCTGCAGTCCGTCGGAGGTGTAGTTGTTCAGCGAGTTCATCTCGGCCAGGATCCCGGCCTTGGTGAGGCTGGATGCGTGGGAGGCCGCGTACGCGAACTCCTTGACGGCGAAGTAAGCGCGCAGCACCTCGTCATCGTGGTTCGAGTAGGACGAGTCGTACTTGTTGAAGTCGGCCAGGAAGGTCTTGTAGCCGTTCGAGCTGTGGTCGTACTCGGTGTCGATGTAGATGTTGCTGTTCACGCCCGAGAGCTGGCTTTGGATGCCGGCTGGGTCGAAGACACCTCCGGAGATGATGAAGGGCGTGTCGAAGCCCTGCTGGCGGTAGGCGTGGATGAACTTGGCGAACAGATCGGTCGTGAGCCCGTCGATGATGGCGTCGGGCTTGGCCGCACCCTCGGCCGCGGCCTGGGGGGTGACGTCGGCGGCCGTCACCGGTACCGGGATGACTCCTACGGACTGTGCCCCGAGTGGCTTGACCAGCTTGTCGACGGTCGGGGCCAGAGTGGCGCCGGCCGGAAGGTCGATGTAGGGAACCCCGATGCGCTTGGCGTTGAGCGTCTTGACCGCGGCCACGGCTGAGCCGATGGAGGAGAAGCCACCCGTCGCGTCATTGAAGCAAACGGTGCAGGAGAAGTCCGCGGCGACGTAGGTGGAGTTGCCCACGCTGGCCATCCCCGCCGCCGTGAGGATCGGGTCGACGCTGGCGCCATAGCTGGTCCCGGTCCCGACGATGGCGAGGACGCTCGAGTCAGAGGTCGCGGTGCGGGCGCAGGCGGCGGCCCCGTTCGGGTCTTCGTTGTCGGTGCACACGGAGATATCGAGAGGATGGCCGTTGATCCCGCCGGCCGCGTTCACCGCGGCCACGCCGACCTTGATGCCTTCCTGGTCGTCCACGGCTGTCTGGGTGCCGAGGTCGTATATGGCCGTCCCCTTCACGGGGGTGCCGGAGAGGGCCGGGCCGGAATGGGTGGTTGTCGATGATGAAGCGGTCTTCTTGCTACTGGAGCAGGCGGCTGTGGTGAACACCAGCACCAGCGCGGACGTCGCGGCAAAACCGGCGCGAAACCGACGTGACATACAGTTACTCTCCCCCTGATTCTTGGTGTGGCCTCCTATGAGGACCAGGCACGCTAGCGCACTCACTACGCCGGTTCAAGTAGGGCGGTCCGCCGGGCAACGATGCCCCCGAGAGGCGGGGCGTCGCCGTTCTCAAGGGCCCGCCAGAGAACAACTTGGACGGCGGAAGGCCGAAATGATCGCTCCCCGACGGGCCAATTTGGGCCGGCCGCCCAAGTTGTTCAGAGGCGAGCCCTAATGTATCCTGCGTCCACGTTTGGATGTGTGGTCCTCGACAGGAGGTGGAGTGATGTCTTCAATTTGGGTAGCCGACCGGCAGCAGCTGCCCCATCCCGAGATAGTTGAAGTATCCAAGGATGGGCCCATCGGTCTCATTGAGATGAACGAGCCCGAGCGGCTGAACCCGCTGGGGGCCAATGAGATTCACATTCACTACGCGCTGCAGGAGATGCACGCCGACCCGGCCATCCGCGCCGTGATCATCACGGGCCGGGGCCGGGCGTTCTGCGCCGGCGCCGACATCCGACCTACCTACCACAAGGGTGGCCATGACGAGGAAGATTGGTCACGCGGCGAGCGCCTCGCCTACCGCTACACCTTCGGCAACATGTGGGAGACGCTGCACTCGTTCCGCAAGCCGACGATCGCGGCGGTCAATGGCTACTGCCTCGGCGGCGGCTGGGAGGTGGCCCACCTGTGTGATTTCGTCATCGCGGCTGACGACGCCGTGTTCGGGGCGGTCGAGATCAATGTCGGCTTGCCGCCCTTCGCCAACACATGCAACTACCTTACCAAGATGGTCGGGATCCACAAGGCCTTGGAGTGGACTCTCAACGCCACGAAGATCGACGCCAAGACGGCGTACGAGCACAACCTGGTCAACAAGGTGGTGCCCAGAGCCAGCCTCATGGACGAAGCCATGGCCATGGCCAAGGAAGTGGCGTCCCGGCCCCCGATCACTGTGTTCGCCATACGGCAGCTGGCCCGCAAAGCCATGAACACCATGGAGGACTACGACCTCGAGCGCGCTCTCGCATACTTCTGTATGACCACCGAGGATGCGGGGGCGGCCCGTACGGCCACGGCCCAACGGCAGCCCTTTCCCGAGTTCAACGCTCGCTGAGATCCTTATCGCTGAGACTCTCCCGGCGGCGAGGCACCTGTCGCTCCTCGCCGCCCGGAGTTGCTCGATTTCCTCCCCGCGGAAACCCGATCGTGCCGCTTGCTAGGTATCCAAGATGTAGGATGCCTTTAACATCCTGCACTCAAGGTTAGAGTCGAAGTCGGGTGCCCAATGGGTGAGGAATCTGAACGAACGTCGCTTCCGGTCTTCGAGAGGACGCGCCTCGTCGACAAGGTGACCAAGCATCTGAGAGAGCTCATCATCTCGCGCGAGATTCCCCCTGGCTCGCAACTGCTGCAGCTCGATCTGGCCAAGACCCTCGGCGTCAGCCGCACGCCCCTTCGAGAGGCGTTTCGCATCCTCGAACGAGACGGGTTGGTTCGAATCTCGAATGGCAACCGGACGGTGGAGGTCGTCCGCTGGACACCCGAGGAGCTGCGTGACCTGTACGAGGTGCGAGAGGTGGTTGACGGTTTGGCAGCCCGCCTGGTTGCCCGCCAGGGGCTCGATGCCGAGCTCGACTCGAACCTCAAGGACGTGTTGGCCCAAATGGAGGAGGCCGTCACCAAGCGCGACCACACCATGCAGGTCGAGGCCCACGCCGCCTTCCACGCCTTGATCGCGGAGCACTGCGGCAATGGCCGGGTGAGCGCCCTGTTACCCCTCATCCGGATGACCAGCTCATCCCTCCACCACGCCGTGGAGCTCGGTTTCACGGACAAGGATGGCGCGGAGAAGGTGCGCCGCCGGTACCTGGATGCGGGCCAAGACCACCATCGGGCGGTCTACGAGGCGCTGCGCACGGGTGACGAGCGCAAGGCGGAGGAAGTGGCCAGGCGCCACATCCGCGCCACCCTTCGGACCGACCTCATCGAGCGGGCTACCCCCGAGAACTGAGAGCCGTCCCGAGCCCAGTCCTTCATCCATAAGGCCACCCTCATTGACATCGGGCGAAGAGCCGGATTAGCTTTGAGGGTCCTGGATTCCAAGGGGGAAAATGCACACGCGTCGGGCGTCGGATGTCCGAATCGTTAGATCTGCTCACGGTTATGGACATCGCTTGATGTCGTTGGGAAGCGAAGCCCCCCCTGGCAGTGCAGGTCATGTGAGTAGACCTATTGGAGGCCCGCACCGCGGCCTTCGAAGGGGGAGCCGAAGGCAGTGAGTGATTTCATCAAGTTCTTCTTGCTCGGGCTGGGCTCGGGCGGGGCCTATTCCCTGCTGGCGCTCGGAGTGGTGCTCGTCTACCGGGGCTCCGGGGTGGTCAACTTCGCCCACGGCGCCATCGCCCTCTTCGGTGTCTCGGTCTTCTACGAGTTCCGCCACCCCGTCGGCTCCCCGTTGGCCATCATCTTGGGCGTCTTGGCCTCGGCTCTCCTCGGCGTGCTGATCCAAATGGCGGTCATGAGGCCCATGCGCCGGTCCTCTCCGTTGATGCGCGTCGTGGCCACGTTGGGCGTGCTGTCGGTACTGCAAGAAGGCGCCATCATCAAGTTCGGCAGCAACCCACTGTTCATACCGGACTTCCTCCCTTCGCATGCCGTGCACTTCTCGAAGCACATCGTCGTCGGCGAGGACCGGATAATCAACCTTGCTATAGCCGTGGTCCTGACCGTGGGCCTTTGGATCATCTATCGCAAGACCCGGTTCGGGATTGCTACCGCGGCGCTCGCCGAGAACGAGCGGGCCACCGCCACGCTCGGATGGTCACCCACGATCCTGGCCGTTGGTAACTGGGCGGCTGGCGGTGCCCTCGCCGGGCTGGCCGGAATACTCCTCGCCCCCATCACGGGTCTGTCCCCGTCCGCCCTCACCCTGGCCGTGGTGCCGGCCCTGGCCGCCGGCTTGCTGGGCGGGTTCTCCTCCTTCCCCCTGACCATGCTGGGCGGTTTGCTCATCGGGGTCCTGGAGTCGGAAACGACCCGCTACATCACCACGCCCGGATGGCCCACTGCGATCCCGTTCCTGGCGATCATCGTCCTGCTCGTCTTGCGGGGCCGGGCCCTGCCCCTGCGCAGCCATACTTTCGAGAGGCTGCCCAAGATCGGTTCAGGAAACCTGAAGCTGGGCGCGCTGCTGATCGGTATGGGGGTGTTCTCGGTCTCACTGGTCGCCTTCTCGGACAACTGGGCAGCTGCCATGTCAACTGCCGCCGTCTACGGCTTCATATCGCTGTCTCTCGTCGTGGTCGTCGGGTTCTGCGGCCAGTTGAGCCTGGCGCAGTTCGCCATCGCCGGTATAGGTGCCTTCATATCGACCCGGCTGGCCGATACGCAGCACCTCGGCTTCCCGCTGGCGTTCCTGATCGGCTTGGCGGCGACCATACCCATCGGGGTGATCGTGGCCATTCCGGCCGTGAGGGTGCGAGGCGTGAACCTGGCCGTGATCACCCTAGGCCTCGCCGTCGTGGTCAGCGACGTCATCCTGTCGAACTCGGCTTACACCGGAGGGGCCATCCGAGGCACCGTGGTGAAGCCGGCGTCGGTCTTTGGGCTCAGCGTCTACTCGGTCCTCCATCCGCAACGTTGGGCAGGGGTGGGGCTCGTGCTGTTCATAGTGGCCGGCCTGATCGTCGCCAACGTGCGAAGAGGGAGAAGCGGCAGGCGGATGATCGCGGTGCGCGACAACGAAAGGGCCGCCGCCAGCCTCGGTGTGAGCGTCATGGGGACCAAGCTCTACGCGTTCGCCGTCGGCGCTGGTCTGGCCGCCATCGGCGGCATGCTCCTCGTCTACGCCAACACCAACATCGTCTTCAGTCCCTTCGACGTCCTCAGCTCGGTCAACGTCCTCCTGATCGCGGTCATCGGCAGCATCGGCTACACGAGCGGCGCGGTCGTTGGCGGTATCGGTAACTCGGGTGGCCCGGCCCAACAGATCATCTCCCACCTGTTCAAGACCGGCAACTGGTACCTCTTCGTCGCCGGCCTCCTAACCATCACCGTGCTGATCGCCAATCCCGATGGGCTCATCAGCCAGCACGCCACCCAGCTGGCGTGGATCCGGGCCCGGCTCGGTTTGAAGCGGCGGGCCGGACGGGTATGGGACCTAGATGTTCCAGAAGGGCTGCGCAAGGTGGCGCCGAAGAGCCTCGAGGTCGAGGACCTGGGCGTCAGCTTCGGGGGCGTGAAGGCCCTCGACGGCGTCTCCCTCCGGCTCGAGCCCGGACAGGTGGTCGGGCTGATCGGGCCCAACGGGGCAGGCAAGACGACCTTGATCGACGCCGTCACCGGCTTCATCCGCAACTACCGCGGCACCATCAAGCTCGATGGCGTATCCATAAACGGTGACCGGGCCACGACGCGGGCCAGGTCGGGTCTGACCCGCTCCTTCCAGTCGCTCGAGCTGTTCGAGGACCTCTCCGTCGCCGACAACCTCCGAGCTGCTGCTGATCCCCAGGATCGCTTGGCCCTGGCCACCGACCTGGTCCGGCCGGGCAAACCGAAGCTCGGCCCCGAGGCCGCGGTCTCGGTGCGGGAATTCCAGCTGGAGGACTCCCTCAACAGCCTGCCCCGGGAGCTGCCCTACGCCAAGCGGAGGTTGGTCGCCATCGCCCGGGCGGTGGCCAGCCGGCCATCGGTCCTCTTGTTGGACGAGCCCGCAGCCGGACTCGACACGACCAGCACGGCAGAGCTCTCCCATCTGATCCGCCGTCTGGCGAAGGACTGGGGCATGGCCATCCTGTTGATCGAGCACGACGTCAACATGGTGCTCAACACCTGCGACGAAGTGGTCGTCTTGCATTTCGGGCAACGGATAGCCAGAGGAACCCCAGAGGAGATCCGCCACGACCCGACCGTGATCGAGGCCTACCTGGGCACGACCCCGACGAGCTCACCCACCGCGGTTGGAGCGGGGCCCGAATCTGTCACCTCGTCGACGAAGGATGTGGAGCTGTGACCGAAATGGCCGTGGTCGGCGCTCCGAGCCCCAACGGCTCCGGAGCCAATTCGTCCGACCTGATCGAGACCCGCGGGCTATCGCTCGGCTACAACAAGATACCGGTAGTCAGGGACCTGGACCTGCATGTCCGCGAGGGCGAGGTGGTGTGCATCCTGGGCGCCAACGGTGCCGGCAAGACCACCACCATCCTCGGCCTGGCCGGCGAGCTGTCGCCGATGAGCGGTGAGATTCACTGGCTGGGCAAGCCGGTCAAGTCGCCGCTGCACGTGCGGGCCCGTCAGGGGCTGGCGTTCGTGCCGGAGGAGCGCTCGGTAATATTCGGTTTGAGCGTCTTGGACAACCTGCGGCTCGGCCAGGGAGACGTCGATGCCGCGCTCGAGCTGGCTCCGGAGCTGCGCGACATGCGCCACAAGCGAGCCGGCTTGCTCTCCGGGGGCGAGCAGCAGATCCTGACCTTGGCGCGTGCCCTGGCGTCCAACCCCCGGTTGCTGATCGCCGACGAGCTGTCGCTCGGCTTGGCCCCGCTGGTAGTCGAGCGCTTGCTCCTCGCCGCCCGGCGTGCGGCTGATCGAGGCATCGGCGTCCTACTGGTCGAGCAACACATCCGAAGCGCTCTCGCGGTAGCCGATCGGGCCCTGGTCCTGCGCCGCGGCCAAGTGGTGCTGCAGGGTACCGCCGCCGAGCTGTCGTCGCGTACCGCCGAGATAGAGGCGAGCTACATGACGGCGGGACCCGACGAGGACGAGACCGACTAGGGCGCTCCAACTGGAACGCGCTGGGCCGGGGCTACCTCTGCGTCCCCACCTTCAATTCGCGGAAGGGCATGTCGCGATCGACCTGCGGCTCCTTGGGCAGCCCGAGGACCCGCTCCCCGATGATGTTGCGCTGGATCTCGTTGGTCCCGCCGCCGATTGTGATGATGAACGGCGACATGGCACCGCGGGCCCACGCATCGCCCTCAGGATCGTCACTCGCCCACGCCTGGGCTGAGACCCCGGCGATGGACGTGCCCGCATCGGCCGCGGCTTGGAGCACCTCGGCGCTGAGCAGCTTGGCTATCGATCCTTCGGGTCCGGGTGTCCGGCCCGCCTTGACAGCGTCCTGGGTGCGTTGGCGAACGAAACCGAGCACCCGGGCGAGGGTGTACACCCGGGCCAGGCGTTGGCGCACCACCGGGTCCTTGGTGGTGCCCATCCGCTCCGCCAAGGCCAGCACGTTGGAGAAGCTGCCCGCGGTGACGTCGTTGCCGCCCCCAGCCGCACCGATGGCGACGCGCTCGTTCATCAACATGGTCACAGCCGCGTTCCAGCCGCCGTTGACCTCGCCGATCACGCTGTCTATCGGGATCCGGGCCCCGTCGAAGAAAACCTCGTTGAACTGAGCCTCACCCGTGATCTGCCGCAAGGGCTTGACCGTCACCCCGTTGATCCTCATGTCGAGGATGAACATGGTGAGGCCCTGGTGCTTGGGAGCGTCGGGATCGGTGCGGGCCAGCAGCGCGCCGAAATCGGCCCGATGCGCCCCACTGGTCCAGACCTTCTGGCCGTCGATCACCCATTCGTCGCCGTCGCGGACAGCCCGAGTCTGCAGGCTGGCCACGTCGGATCCGGCGCCCGGCTCCGAGAACAGCTGGCACCAAGTGTCCTGCCCCCGGAGCATGCGGGGCAGGTAGGTCGACTTCTGATCTTCGCTGCCCAGCTGGGCGATGGTCGGGCCGACCATCCCGAAGGCGATGTTGAAAAAGTTCGTGCCGAGCTCGTAACCACGCGCTTCTTCGGCGAAGATCCTCAGGTACTCGCTGGGCAATCCCTGCCCGCCGTACTCCCGGGACCAGGTCAAACCAGCCAATCCCGCGTCGAAGAGGGAAGCCTGGAGCACCCGCGCCCGGGCGAGGGCCTCCATCTCCGCCTCGCGGTCGAACCTTCTTCCCCGGCGCTGCTCCTTGGCCTCTACCTTTCGTGCATATTCGGCGAGCCACGCCCTGACGCGCTCCCTGAATCGTCCTGGTTCAGGCGCCGCCGCCACTCCCGCTATTCTGGAAACCGAGGTCACCGCTTTACAATCCTCGACACGCCCGAAGCGTACCAGTTCCCCAGGACCAGCTAAGTCCTGGATTCACGGGATTGCATGCACTAACCTTTCGCAGACTAACGAAAAAACCTATAGACCAGGGGGACAGATTGAAGAACAAGTCATTCGGCGTGATCGTCGCCAGCTTCGTGCTGCTCGGGCTGGGCCTCGCCGCCTGCAGCTCGAGCAAGAGCCACACCACTACCCCGACGACGGGAGGTAGCGGCGGCGGAGCGACTGGCACTCCTCTCAAGATAGCGACCATCGCTGACACTGACACCGAAGTTGGCCCGGACAACCTGAACGGGCTCAAGATCGGGATCGCCGCGGTCAACGCGGCCGGCGGGGTCAACGGTCATCCCCTCGAGCTCTCACAGTGCACCGAACCCGGCGATGCCAACCAGGCCACCACGTGCGCCCGCAACGATGTTTCGGATTCGAGCGTCCTGGCCGTAGTGGGCACGGGCACTACCTATGGCGACAATGTCGATCCCCTCTTTACTGCGGCCGGGCTGGCCAGCGTGGGCAACTCGGATTTCACCCCATCCGACTTTTCCTGCACGGTCTGCTTCACGCTCAGCCCAGGTGACTTCGGCTCGGTGGGCTCCTCTCTCGCCGCCATCAAGCTGCTGGGAGCCAAGAAGATCGGCGTTCCCTATATAGACGTGCCCGCCGGGGCGAGCCTGGTACCGCTGGTCGGCGGCCTGGCGGCACCGCTGGGTGGCAAGACGGTGGGTGCCATACCCATTGCGCCCACGGCTGCGGACGTGACCCCGCAAGCGGCCGCCGAGGGAGCCGCCCAGCCCGATGCCATCATCGACGGCCTTACCACCGAGCTGTTCTCCAAGTTCATCCACTCCTACCGCCAGCAGGGCTTCAACACGCCGATCCTGCCTTCTGGAGGCGTTTACGACGCCCAGGGCGTGCAGACCCAGCTGTCGGGAGTGAACAGCAACATCTATATCGTGGCCGAGTACAACTACTCCTCGCCCGCCTACCAACAGTTCCTCAACGACAAGCAGAAGTACGATGCGAGCTACGGGAACCACGATGACGAGGTGTTGCGCGGCTACCTGGCCGCCAAGCTGTTCGCCTACGCGGCAGGGCACGCGGCCTCGATGACCCGCGATGGAATCCTTGCGGAGATGAAGTCGCTGAACGCCTATTCGACGGGTGGGCTGCTACCGCCCGTCAACTACAGCACGCCGCAGACCGAGTTCGGTGGCAAGGCCCCGGCGGTTTACACCTCCTGGGTGTGGCTGTACAAGTACGACAACGGCAAGCTCGATCCCGTTGGTAGCAACCAAGCGGTCGACGTGTTCACTGGCGCCTTCGTGAGCTCGTGATCCATTTGTCCTCGACCGAGCCGCTCCGATGACCGAGACACCTCGACTCGTACAGACGGAGCGGCGCGGTCCGGTCGGCATCGTCGCCTTCAACGAGCCAGAGGCCCTCAACCCGCTCTCCACCTACCGGGGCGGTAGCGAGGAGCAGCTCGCCGAGGCCATCGTGGAGTTCGACCGCGATCCTGAGATCAAGGT
>JAFAWZ010000109.1 GCA_019241495.1 Acidimicrobiales bacterium
GATGGCCTGGTTGAACCTGGACGCGGCGATGGCCACCCGTAGACCTCCTGCGGTCAGGGCGCCCTCGAAAGTCCGCCCGGACCCGCTCACGGCGGCTCCGTCGCTCACAGCTCCCCCGTCCGGGGGACGCGGGAGCGGCCTGTCACATTGGTTCGCTCCACGAGGTCGCTCACCGCTTTGTGACCTCAACAGGTCTTTGTGACGCGTTAACCGCAAATAGCGCGGTTAACGCGTCACAAAGCGCTTGCCCCGTGGAGGGGTGGCACCGGTCGCTCACAGCTCCCCCGTCCGGGGGACGCGGGAGCTGCCTGTCACATTGGTTCGCTCCACAAGGTCGCTCACCGCTCCCCCGTCCGGGGGACGCGGGAGCTGCCTGTCACATTGGTTCGCTCCACGAGGTCGCTCACCGCTTCCCCGTCTGGGGGACGCGGGAGCTGCCTGTCACGTTGGTTCGCTCCACGAGGTCGCTCACCGCTTCCCCGTCTGGGGGACGCGGGAGCTGCCTGTCACGTTGGTTCGCTCCACAAGGTCGCTCACGGCTCCCCCGTCTGGGGGACGCGGGAGCTGCCTGTCACGTTGGTTCGCTCCACAAGGTCGCTCACAGGCCGCTCCCCTCGTCGAGCATGTGGCCCAGGCGGTCCCGCTTGGTGCGCAGGTAGCGAATGTTCTCCTCGTTGGGCTCGGTGTGCAGAGGAACCCGCTCGACGATGTGCAATCCGTATCCCTCCAGGCCGCCTCGCTTGGCCGGGTTGTTGGTCATGAGCTTCATGGTGGTGATCCCCAGGTCGACGAGTATCTGGGCCCCGATACCGTACTCCCGGCTGTCGACGGGCAGGCCCAGCTCCACATTGGCGTCGACGGTGTCGAGCCCTCCGTCTTGGAGCTCGTAGGCCCGCAGCTTGTGAGCGATGCCGATGCCGCGCCCCTCGTGGCCGCGTAGGTACACGACCACCCCGAGTCCCTCGGCCGCGATGCGGCGCAGCGCGGCATGGAGCTGGGCGCCACAGTCGCAGCGGCGGGACCCGAACACATCGCCGGTCAGGCACTCGCTGTGCACCCTCACCAGAACGTTCTGCTGACCTGACGGGTCCCCCATCACGAACGCGAGGTGAGACTCGTGGTCGAGCACGCTCTGGTAGGCGACGCACCGGAACTCACCGAACTCGGTCGGCAGCCGGGCGTCGGCCGTCCGGCGCACCAGCCGCTCCGTCCGGCGCCGGTACCGGATGAGGTCGGCGATGGTCACCAACAACAAGCCGTGCCGGGCCGCGAACTCCTCGAGGTCGCCCCGCCGGGCCATCTCCATCCCGTCCTCGGTCACGATCTCGCACAGCACGCCGGCTGGAGACACTCCGGCCATGCGGGCCAGGTCGACAGCAGCCTCGGTGTGCCCGGCCCGCTTGAGGACGCCACCGTCTCGGGCCCGCAACACGTGCAGGTGGCCCGGGCGGGCCAGGTCGGACGGGCGGGTCTCGGCATCGACCAGGGCCCGGGCCGTAGTGGCACGGTCTGACGCTGATATCCCGGTCGTGGTCCCTATGCGGTAGTCGACCGTCACCGTGAAAGCGGTCCGCTGTGCCTCGGTGTTGCGCTCCACCATGAGCGGAAGGTCGAGCTCGTCGGCCCGGTGGTTGGTGACGGCAGCACAAATGAGCCCCGAGGTATGGCGGACGAAGAACGCCATTGCTTCCGGTGTGGCGTACTCAGCCGCGATGATAAGGTCGCCTTCGTTCTCCCGGTCCTCGTCGTCCACAACGACGACCATCTGGCCAGCTGCAATGGCGGCGATCGCATCAGGTATGGACGCGGTCGACATGGTCAAGCTGCTCCTTCTCGCCGGGCCGGGGTGTCGCTCGGAGCCAGCCCGGCGTAAGGCGTAGGCGTCCCTGAGGTGAGCAATCGCTCGGTGTACTTGGCGATGACGTCGACCTCCAGGTTCACCTCGTCGCCTGGTCGGAGGCGGCCGATGGTAGTGACTTCCATGGTGTGGGGAATCACGGCCACGGTGAAACCATCGGCCGTTGCCCCGACGACCGTGAGGCTTACACCGTCTACGCAGATCGACCCCTTCTCCACCAGGTAGTGGCGGACCGGATCGGGCGCGGCGATCTCGAGCTCGGGGGCAGGGGCTACGACCCGGCCCACTCCGTCGACGTGGCCTTGGACCAGGTGACCGCCTAAGCGGTCACCAGCTCGCAGGGCCCGCTCCAGGTTGACGGGGTCTCCGGGAGACAAGCGGCCGAGGTTGGTACGAGACAGTGTCTCGGGGACCGCTTCGGCGGCCCACCAGTCTGCACCCAGCTCGACGACAGTGAGGCAACAGCCGTTGACGCTGATCGAGTCGCCAATTCTGGTGCCGTCGAGGACCTGCCGGGCGCCAAAGACGAGGCGGGCGGCCTCGCTGCCCGGGCGGTCAGAGCCCGATGGCTGTGACTCCGACGGCCGTGACTCCGACAGCGTGGAGGTGGTCAACGTGCCGATCTCTTCGACGATGCCGGTGAACATGCCTAGAGCCCGCCGCGGCTTCGATCGGCCGGCGGCTCGCCCCTTTCAGTCGTCAGGACCCTTAGATTCACGAACCTTGACAACCGAGGGCCGTCCTCTCGTATTCGGTCAGCGATCACGGTACGGCATCGTCGCGATGGGGGGCCAGAAGATCGATCCGGATGTCGGGCCCGAGTTGCTTGACGGCGACTATCTCACCCCGGTACATCCCGCCAATCGTCTCCGCCCCCGCCCCCGCGAACATCGGGACGCCGTCACTTCCGCCCATGATGGCGGGGGCGTAATAGAGGACATACTGGTCGATAAGCGACAGCCGCTGGAACTGGCCCGCCACGTGGGCGCCGCCTTCTACGAGCAGTTGGACCACGCCCCGGGCGCCCAGGTCATCGAGCAGCGGCTCGATCTCACCGTCGTGGGCCATGGCGGGCAGCACACGCGCACCGACTGGGGGTCGGCCGAGGACTACCCGGAGAGGGTCGCGGCCCGTCGCGTCGCGGACGGTGAGGCTCGGGTCGTCGGCCCGGACAGTTCCCGCCCCGACCACGATGGCGTCGCTCTCGGCCCGCAGGCGGTGCACGTCGGCTCTGGCCTCCGGTCCGGTGATCCACTTGGACGTGCCGTCAGGGGCCGCGATCCGGCCGTCCAAGGTGGCAGCCAGCTTCAGCACAACCCACGGCCGGCCCCGCCGGCGATGGGCCAGGTAGGGGGCGAGCGAGCGGTTTACCGCCTCGGCCGCCACTCCGACGGTGACCTCGACACCCGCCTCCTCGAGCTGATCGACGCCGGCGCCGGCAACATGGGGGTCGGGGTCGACGGTGCCGATCACCACCCGGCGGACACCGGCTCGTATGAGGGCCTCGGTGCAAGGTGGCGTCCGCCCGTGGTGCGAGCAAGGCTC
>JAFAWZ010000245.1 GCA_019241495.1 Acidimicrobiales bacterium
GCCGACCTGATCGTGGCGAACGACGTCTCGGCCCCAGGGGTGGGTTTCGCCCACGACACCAACGCCGTTCTCATCGTGGGTGCCGGGGGGTTCGAGATCGACGTCCCGTTGAGCACCAAGGCAGCCATCGCCGAGGCGATCGTCTCCTCCGTCGTCACCCTCCGTAACCAACGATCCCGCAACCCGAACCAGGAGCGATCATGAGCCGCTGGACCTTCACCTCCGAGTCAGTCACGGAGGGCCACCCCGACAAGATGGCCGACCAAATCTCCGACTCGGTCCTAGACGCCCTGCTCTCACAGGACCCCCACTCCCGGGTCGCCTGTGAAACCCTTCTCACGACCGGGCTGGTCGTCGTGGCCGGAGAGATCACGACGGCCGGGTATGTCGAGATCCCCAGTCTGGTCCGCGAGGTGGTCACCGATATCGGCTACACCAGCTCGGAGGTCGGCTTCGACGGGCGCACGTGCGGCGTCACGGTGTCGATCGGCTCCCAGTCCCCCGACATCGCCCAGGGTGTCGACACCGCCATGGAGGTGCGCTCGGGGACGAGCGGGGAAGACATCTTGAACTCGCAGGGCGCAGGCGACCAGGGCATGATGTTCGGCTTCGCCTGCGACGAGACCGAAGATCTCATGCCCATGCCTATCTGGCTGGCCCACCGGCTGGCCCAGCGCCTGGCTCAAGTCCGAAAGGCCGGGGTGCTGCCCTACCTGCGCCCCGACGGCAAGACCCAGGTCACCTTCGAGTACGAGGACGGGCGCCCGGTCAAGCTCAAGACGGTTCTCATCTCCACCCAGCACCACCCCAACATCGACCTCGAGACGCTGCTGCTGCCGGACCTGCGCGACCACGTCATCACCCCGCTCGTGCCCCCCAGCTTCGCCGACGACGGCTACCGGATCCTGGCCAACCCGACCGGCAAGTTCGAGCTCGGCGGTCCTCACGCCGACGCCGGGTTGACGGGCCGCAAGATCATCGTCGACACCTACGGCGGCGCGGCCCGCCACGGTGGAGGAGCGTTCTCGGGCAAGGATCCCTCCAAGGTGGACCGCTCCGCCGCCTACGCGGCCCGATGGGTTGCCAAGCACGTCGTCGCGTCGGGCGCCGCGGCCCGCTGCGAGATCCAGGTCGCCTACGCAATCGGCGTGGCCCGCCCCGTGTCGCTCCTGGTGGAGACCTTCGGCACCGAGAAGGTCGACCCGGCCCGCATCGTCGCCGCCGTCGACGAGGTCTTCGACCTTCGCCCCGCCGCCATCATCCGCGACCTGGAGCTGCGCCGGCCCATCTACCGCCGCACCGCCGCCTACGGCCACTTCGGCCGCAACGAGAAGGAATTCTCCTGGGAGCAGCTGAGCCGGCTCGACGCGTTCAAGTCGGCCGTCGGCGCGTAGCCGGCTCTTCTCCCGTCGCACCCGCGGCGGGAACCCTGGTGGCGCGCGTCGTCACCGACGTGGCCGGCATGGACAAAGAGTTCGATTACCGGGTGCCCGACCGCCTCGACGGCACGGTCGAGGTCGGGAACCTGGTGCGAGTGGACCTGCACGGTCGCCGGGTCGGGGGGTGGATCACCGCCCTGTTCCCAGCCAGCGGTCTGGAGATGCCCCTGCTGCCGCTGGCCAAGGTGCGCGGCTGGGGTCCCGGCGCGGACCTGATCGATCTGGCCGGCTGGGCCGCCTGGCGGTGGGCTGGCCGCCGGCGCACCTTCCTCACGGCCGCCTCCCCGACCCAAGCCGTAACGGCGTTGCCCCGGGAGGCCCGGGCCACTCCGGCCCGCCCGCACCGTCAGACCGCCGCTTTCTCCGAAGAGCCCGGGGTCCAGGTGATCCGTCTGCCTCCCGCCGCCGATCCCACGTCTTTGGTCGCCGCCACCGCCCAACAGGGCCCGACCCTGGTCGTGGTCCCGACCGCGGCCCGCGCTGCAGTGCTCGCCGGGCGGCTGCGCCGAGCCGGCGGAGGAGTAGCCCTGGTACCTCAGGAGTGGGCCCAGGCCCGGTCCGGGGCGGCCGTGGTAATCGGCCCCCGGGGGGCGGCGTGGGCTCCCTGCCCGGACCTGGCCGCGATCGTGGTGCTCGACGCGCATGACGAGCGACTGACCCAGGATGGCGTCCCGACCTGGGGGGCGATACCCGTGGCCGTGGAGCGGGCTCGCCGGGCCGGCGTGGCGTGCCTGCTCGTGAGCAGCTGCCCGACACCAGAGCTGCTCGCCTTCGGCCCGCTCGTCACCATAGGTCGCAGTGAGGAGCGGTCGGGTTGGGGCACCGTCGAGGTCGTCGACCGGCGGGCCGACGACCCCCGCCTCGGGCTCTACTCCGACCGGCTCGTAGGGCTGGTGCGCTCCGGGGGGCGAGTGGCCTGCGTGTTGAACCGAACCGGCCGGGTCCGGCTCCTCGCCTGCGCCGCCTGCGGCGACCTGGCTCGCTGCGAGGCCTGCGGAGCGGCGGTGCGCCAGCGAGAGGACGGTTCGTTGTCCTGTCCTCGTTGCGGGCACACCCGTCCCGCCGTTTGCATGGCTTGTGGGTCGACCCGACTCAAGGCGCTGCGTGTGGGGATCTCCCGGGCACGCGACGACCTGGAGCGCCTCTCCGGCCGACCCGTCGGGGAGGTTGCCTCCACCACCGGTGAGCTGCCCCCGCACGATCTACTGGTCGGCACCGAAGCCCTACTCCACCGCCTCGACCCCGGCTGGGGAGCAGCGGCGGTGGCCTTCCTCGACTTCGATCAGGAGCTCCTCGCCGGCCGGGTCCGCGCCGCGAGCGAGGCCCTGGCCCTGCTCGCCCACGCCTCCCGATTGGTCCGGGGCCGGGGGGGCCGCATCCTGGTTCAGACCCGCATACCCGACCACGCGGTGATCCAGGCCGCCCGGCTCGGCGATCCGTCCGTCGTCGCGGAGGCCGACCAGGAGCTGCGCCAGGTGCTGGGGTTCCCTCCCTTCGCGGCCATCGCCGTGGTGCATGGGGAGGCGGCCGCCGACTACGTGGCCCAGCTCCCAGCCGGGGTCCAGGTGCTCGGCCCGGACCGAGACCGCTGGCTGGTGAAAGCTCCAGACCAGGCGGCCCTGTCGGAGGCACTGGCCGCCGTGGAGCGGCCACCCGGAGGCCGGGTCCGGGTGGCGGTGGACCCGGCCCGGATATGAGGCACTGTCGAACGCAGTCAATAGTGGGCAGTTGACCCACACATGTGTGGGTCAACTGCCCACTATTGGCGAGTAGGAACTGCCGGCTACAGAGTCGGGTATTGGGGTAGACAGGGTGACCGTGGACGTACCTGCGGTGGTGTTGCTGAGCGGAGGCCTGGACTCGGCCACCGCTCTGGCCGTAGCCCGCTCGGAGGGTTACCGGCCTTACGCGCTCAGCTTCCGCTACGGCCAGCGCCACGCCGTGGAGCTGGACGCGGCCCGCCGCGTCGCTGACTCGCAGGGCGTGGTCCGGCATGTGACCCTCGACATCGACTTGCGGGTGTTCGGCGGATCAGCCCTTACCTCCGATATCCCGGTACCCCGCCACGGCTCCGTGGACGACCTGGAGACGGCGATCCCGGTCACTTACGT
>JAFAWZ010000249.1 GCA_019241495.1 Acidimicrobiales bacterium
TGCCAGGCCCGCATGAGCAGGAGGCCGGTGAGCTCTCCGGCGGCGCCGGCGGGCGGCTGGAGGGTGGCGGCGTGCATCCCGGTGATCCGGCACAAGGTGTCAGCGAGGTCCCACAAGAGCGACAGCCAGCCTTGGGTGTGGGAGGCCGGCGCGGCCGGGTGCACGGAGGTGAGACCGGGCAGTGAGGCGGCGTCGTCGCAGAGCTTGGGGTTGTACTTCATGGTGCAAGAGCCGAGCGGGTAGGCCCCCAGGTCGACCGAGTACTGGCGGTGGGTCAGCCGGGTCACGTGGGCGACCAGGTCCCGTTCCGACACCTCGGCCAGCTCGACCGGCTCGGGGCGGAGCAGAGCGGCGGGGACCAGCTCAGAGGCGTCCCAGCCGGGGATGTCGGTGGTACGGAACGACCATGCCTGGCGTCCCGGAGACGAGTACTCGAAGATGGTCGGCTCGTGAGCCCGCCCGATGAGGGGCGCGCTCGTGGCGCGACCGGCGGGCGCGGGAGTCGGGTCTGCAGCCATCAACGCACCACTTTTTCCAGGCAAGCCACGTAACTGTCGATCTGGCTGCGGGTCCGCCGTTCGGTCACTGCGACCAGGAGCCCATCACCACCGAGGCTCACTGTCCCCCCATCCAGGCCGACCGCCACCCCGGCCAGGAACCCCTCTTCGGCCATGCGGTCGATGACCGTGCCGGCGGGCAGCGGGAGTGACAGGGCGAACTCGCGCAAGGTCGGGGCGGGGGCCAGGAGGGACACGCCGGGGATGGCAGTGAGGGACTCACGGGCGTAGCGTGCACCCCGGGCGCAGCGCAGCGCCATCTCCCGCAGTCCGGACGTCCCGAGCCACGACAGCTGGATCATGCAGGCCACCGCGATCAACGTCTGGTTGGTGCACACGTTCGACGACGCCTTCTCGCGGCGGATGTCCTGTTCCCTCGCCCGCAGAGTGGTCACATATGCGGGGCGGCCGTCGATGTCGACGGTCCGACCCACCAGGCGTCCGGGCAGGCGGCGGACCTGCTCCAGACGGCAGGCGAAGAGGCCCAGGTAGGGCCCACCGAACGAAAGCGGCGTCCCGAAGGGCTGCCCCTCCCCCACGACCACGTCAGCGCCGAGCTCGCCCGGCGGGCGCAGGAGCCCGGAAGCCACGGGATCGAGACCGACGATGAGGAGGGCGCCGTGCTCGTCGGCGACCCGGCGGGCGACGGCCACATCCTCGAGGGCGCCCAGGAAGTTGGGGCAGGCGACCAGGAGGGCGGCGGGCGGCTCCTCCACAGCACCACCGATGCCTGGAGCGGCCGACCAGTCGGTGATCCCGTCTTGGAGGGGAACGTCGACCAGTTCGTGCCCGGTGCCCACGGCGAAAGTCCGGAGCACCTGGCGCCAGTTGGGATGCACCCCTCCACTCACCCAGACCCGCTGGCGACCCGTAGCGGCGGTGGCCAGGTTGACCGCCTCGACCGCGGCAGACGCCCCGTCGTACAGCGAGGCGTTGGCGACGGGGAGACCGGCCAACCGGCCGATCAGGGTCTGGTACTCGAACAGCGCCTGGAGCACGCCTTGGGCGACCTCGGGCTGGTAGGGCGTGTAGGCGGTGACGAATTCCGAGCGGAACGTCAGGCGCTTGGTGGCAGAGGGGACCTCGTGGTCGTAGGCGCCCGCGCCCGCGAAGCAAACCAGATCGGGTCCGCAGCGGTTGAGACCGGCCAAGCGGTCCATCTCCGCCAATACGTCGGGTTCTGACAGTCCGGCTGGCAGGTCCAGGCCGCCGGCCAGGCGCAAAGCCTCCGGCACGACCTCGAAGAGCTGCTCGAGCGACGACAGGCCTATCTCGGAGAGCATCCGGTCCAGGTCGGCGTCGGTATGGGGGACGAAGTGACCCAAGCTGATCAACCCTTCTTCTTCACGAACGGCAGCGCCACTACGGTCGCGGGCACGGGACGGCCCCGAAGGTCGATCTCCACCCCGGTCCCTACCGTCAGATCGGGCGGGAGGAAGGCCAAGGCGATGCCGTGACCGAGGACTGGCGAGAAGTTGCCGCTGGTGACCTCGCCTACTCGTTTTCCGCTGTGGAGCACGTCCGCTCCCCCACGGGGGGGCTGGCGGCCCTCCGTGGCCAGGCCGGCCAGCAGGCGGGAGACACCCCGGTCCCGCTCGCGCTCGAGCGCTTCACGGCCCCGAAAGCCGCCGGGCTTGGTCCAGGAGACCACCCACGACAGACCGGCCTGCAGCGGTGTGATCCCGGGGCCCAGCTCATGGCCGTGCAGCGGCAGCGCGGCTTCCAGCCGGAGGGTGTCGCGCGCTCCTAGGCCGGCGGGCCGTATCCCAGTTCCCAGGAGCGTCTCCCAGAACGCGACGGCGTGCGCCCCCGGAAGGGCGCATTCCACCCCGTCCTCACCCGTGTAGCCGGTGCCGGCTGCCACGCCGACGATCCCGTTCCACTCGAACCGGGTCACTCGGAACCGTCCTACCGCCGCTGCCTCGGGCACGACGGCGGCCAGGCGGGCCCGAGCGTTGGGGCCCTGGACGGCGATGATGGCCCGCTCAGCGGTGACGTCGCGGCCGTGGCCCTCGAGCGCGGCCCGCACCCGGGCGGTATTGGACGCGTTGGGCATGACGTCGAAGGACTCGTCGTCGGTCCACCAGACGATGATGTCGTCGAGGACCGAGGCGTCGGTGTCGTCGAGCAGGTGGGTGTACTGGGCCCGCCCGGGCTCCACTTTGGCCAGGTCGTTCGTGAAGGTGCGCTGCAGTAGGTCCCGGGACCCGGCTCCCTCCACCCGCACAGTGCCGAGGTGGCTCACGTCGAAGACGACGGCGTCCTCGCGGCATGCCATGTGCTCGGTGAGGGTGCCTCCGGCGTAGGAGAGAGGCATCTCCCAGCCGCCGAAGGGCACCATCTTGGCTCCGAGCACCCGGTGGGCAGCGTCCAAGGGGGAGCGGCGGAGGGACGGCTCCACGGGGTCGATCACCCCGGTCAGCCTAGAGGCTGTGACAGGGCCACCGACTGTGACAGCGGCGAGCCGCCGCCTTCTCCTACCTCGACGTAGTTTGCGACAGCCGCTCAGACGGCGCCGGTGGCCGTCTCGCCCATGAGCCCACCGCCGGGCGAGCTGGGGGCCGCCTCGCCGGCGGAGTCTGCGGAGTCGGCGGGTAGTTCACCCTTCGATCCGACGGACGGGTCGGGGCGGCGCAGGCCGAGGCCGGTGATGGCCGCATCTAGCTCTGTCACGACGCCTGCCAGAGGAACGATGTTGAGCACTGTTTGGCCACCCTTGAGAAGATCGATGATCTCCTCGCCGGTATGGGCCAGAACGGAGCGGCGGTCGTCGATCACCAGGTTCGCGGCCGCCAGGTCCTCTCCGCTGGAATGCAGGCAATCGATGGCCCGGCGGGCGGCTTGCAGCGAGACACCCCCGTCGAGCAGCCGCTTTATCACCTTTAGCTGCACCAGGTCGGAGTACGAGTAGATGCGCTGCGAGCCACTCCCCCGGGCCTGGGTTATGGAGGGGTGAAGAAGTCCGGTGCGGGCCCAGTAATCGAGCTGGCGGTACGTGATGCCCACGATCACGCAGACCTGGGGGCCCCGGTAACCTCCGGCTTCCTGGTCGGTAGAGCCGCCCCGGCGGGACGGTCTTGCCATCGGCATGTGCGCCTCCGTGGGGGATGACAGTCGAGTAGTTACGCCAGTGTGCTCCAGCCCGGAGGGAAATTCAACCCCCCTGGCCCGGCTTGTCCCGGACTTCGGCCTTCAGCCGAAGTCCTCCGGCCGGATACCTTCGATGAAGTCACGAAATTCCGAGACGAGCTCGTCCGCCTCGCTGGATTCCTCCTCCTCGTCGGGCAGAATCACGCCTTCCGCGTCGAGCAGCTCCTCCTCGGCGAAGATGGGGCTGTCGGCCCGCACCGCCAGAGCCACGGCGTCCGAGGGTCGGGAAGAGATGACATGGCGCTGGCCGCCGGTCAGGATGCGAATCTCGGCGTAGAAGGTCCTATCCCGCAGCTCGGTGATGACGATGCACTCGATGCGGGCCCCGAGCTCTTCGAGAATGTTACGCATCAGGTCGTGGGTCATGGGTCGGGGCGTCTCCACCCCTTGTTGGGCGAAGGCGATCGCCTGGGCCTCGGCCGGACCGATGTAGATGGGCAGGGTCCTACGGGACCCTGTGGTCTCTTGGAGGAGGAGCAGAGGGTTGTTGCTCGGAATCTCCACCCGGACAGCACTCAGGTGCATCTCCACCATGGTCAAACGTTACCGTGGGCTGCGGCCCTCCGACGTCCCATATGCCGGCCTCTGGCCCTGGGGTCCACCAGCGAACGACTTGGGCGGCCGCAGGCCGAAGTGATGGCCACACCAAGGGCAAATTTGAGTCGGCCGCCCGAATTGTTCGGAGGCGGGCCCTATGCCGGCAGGCCGATCCGGCGACTGAGGTGGCCGCGGATCACCGGATCTCGCGTAGCGCCCGATCGACCAGTGCGGCGCGCAGATCCCGTCCGAGGCGGGCCAGGTCGGCCAGGGTCTCCACGGCCTGGCGCCGGGACTGGGGGTTGCGCTGGCGGAGCAACGGCAGGACTATCTGTTGGAAGAGGTCGGCTTCCCGGTCGGCCGCGTTGCGCCAGATGCGCAGATGACGCGGCTCCACCCCGTGGCCGGCGAGCTCCGACGCGCATCTCGCCACGGCCACCGCACTCTCGTCGAAATATGCGACGCCCCCAGCCATGGCGTGCGGCGAGATGAGCCCGTACTGCTTGAGCTCGCTGATGAAGGTGGGGGTCGTGCCGACGGCAGCCGCCAGCTCCTCGACTGTGAAGGTCTCTGCTTCGGAAGTCGGCGACGAGGCGCCCGGGCCGATCCCGGGATGGGAACCGGTCCTGTCCGCCGCGGCGGGCGGCCCGGCCGGACGCGCCGAGGTGGGCGGTAAAGGCGGGCTGGGTTGGGCGGGTCGCCGCTGGGGAGCTGCCGGATCGGGAGCGGTCGGATGTGGAGCCGTCGGATCGGGTTGCTCGGGACCGGCAGCTGACGGAGGGGCAACGCCCGGGGGACCACCCTCGGATCCGCTTCCAGCTCGGCGTCCCGTACCGGGTCCGGTGTCGGGTTGGGCTCCGGAGGAGACCGGCCGGGCCGGCGCCCCCTCGGAATGCAAGCCGGCGAAGAGGCTGGGCATCGGTGGTGCACCCCGGCTCCGGGCGGGTGATGGGGGCGACATCGCCTCACGGCCTGGAGCGGCGGTAACGGCGGCTGGGGTCCGGGTCGGGCCGTCGGCGCCCTCGGGCCGTGCTCGGCGACGTGACCCTTGGTGATCCTCTGCCTCTTCGGTTACTGGGTCCTGGGCGAACGAGTCTGGGGCTGTCGGGTCTGGGGCTGTTGGGTCTGGGGCTCCGGTCTCCTGCTCGGAGAGGCGGCCCCGGATGACCTTGAGGGGGAGGAAGTGCTCCCGCTGCTGGCGCAGGATCCAGCGCAGACGCTCGACGTCGGGCTCGTAGAACTTGCGGTAGCCAGAAGGAGTCCGTTCCGGATCGACCAAGCCCTGGCTTTCGAGGAACCGGATCTTGGAGATGGTGACGTCGGGGAATTCCTCCCGGAGGAGGGACAGCACTTCACCGATGGAAAGATGAGACCGTTCGGGCATGGGCTAACTGCGCAGCACTTCGTAGAGGAATACCAGGCGAAACTTGCCGATCTGCAGCTCGTCGCCGCTGTGCATGTCGGCCTGCTCGATGCGTTCGCGGTTCAGGTACGTGCCGTTGAGCGATCCCGCGTCCGTGACGGTGAAGCGCCCGTTGTTATGCACGACTTCGGCGTGGCGGCGTGACACGGTCACGTCGTCGAGGAAGATGTCGCTGTCGGGATGGCGGCCGATCGTGGTCCGGTCCTTCGACAGGGCGAAGCGGGATCCGGCATTCGGTCCCCGTTTGACGACGAGCAGCCCGACCCCGGCGGGATGGTCCTCGATGGAGATGACGATCTCCTCCTCCCCCACCTCTCCCGCGGCCTCGACGGGGGCCAGGGTGATGGTGGTCGTCGCCGGGTCACCGCTCGAAAGGCGTTCCAGCACGGCCCCGCAAGAGGAGCAGAAGTTGGAGCCTTCGGGATTGCGGTGGCCGCAGCGGTTGCAGAAGATCGACGTCAAGTACGCCTAGCTCTCGATCAGCTTCATGTATCCCTCGGCGTCGAGCAGTGACTCGACTGGGCCCGACTCGTCCGGAACGATCACGCACAACCATCCCTCCCCATACGGATCCTCGTTCAGCCGTTGGGGCGAATCGGTCAGCTCGTGGTTGACCTCTCCCACCGTGCCGCTCACCGGAGCGTAAATATCAGACACGGATTTGGTGGACTCCACCTCGGCAAACGAGTCGCCAGCGCTGACGTGAGCGCCTGGTTCGGGGAGCTGGACGAACACGATGTCGCCGAGGGCGTCCTGGGCGTAATCGGTTATGCCGATGCGCAACCCCCCCTCTTCCGCCCGGGCCCACTCGTGGTCGGACGTATAGCGAAGGTCATCGGGGACGTTCATGTACCGGAACTTACTGGACCGGGCCCCAACGCGCCGAAAAGTCGTGCCAAGCGCCTGAGGGCAGCAATGCTGACCGGTTACCGCTACGAGCGGAGGATGTTGCGGATCCGACGGGCGTATTCCTGGGCCCGCAACCGGGCGTCACTGTCGGTCGCGGCCTCTGCCCAGACGTGGGTCATCGGCTCTTCGGGGTCGGGGAATATCAACCCCCAACCGTCGTCGTGGAGCACCTTGACGCCGTCTACCAGCAGCACCTCCCGATCCTTCATCCACTCCATCACGGTCCGCATCACCATGCCCTTCTTCTCCCATGGGGTGACGACGGACTCGTGGGCCATCCGTACGGTGGGCAGGCGGGCGACGGTTTTCGAGAGGCGGCCGCCGTCGCTGACGAGCAAAGCCAGCGTCTCGACGAAGGTCGCCACCGCGTCGTAGGCCGGTAGGAAGGACGGAAAAATGTACCCACCCTCCTGGCTGGCCGCGAACCGAACGTCGGGCTGGGACGCCACCTCCATCAGCGAAGGTGTCGACAGCTTGGTCCACAACAAGGTGGCGCCCGCGTCGTCGCAGAGCTGCTCGGCGCTGCGGCTCACCGACACTGGAAGGGCGACTGTTGGGGCGGCGCTGCCCCGCTTGTCCGCTTCGATCAACACGAGTCGAAGCAGGGCCATCAATCCCTGGTCGTCGCTCAACACGTGGCCCGTGTCGTCGACGAAGGTGATGTACTCGCCGTCGGTGTCGATCACCGCGCCGAGGTGGGCGCCTGAAGCGCGAACCAGGCTCGAGACCTGGTCGGCGTGCTCCCACCGGTCGAACGTCAGCGATTGCCGGGTCGATGCGTACGGGTTGACCGACAGAACCTCGGCGCCCAGCTTGGACAACACGTTGGGCATCACGAAGCTGGCGGCTCCGTACGCGTAGTCGAGCACGACCTTGAAGCGGGCGGCCCGGATGGCGTCAACGTTCACGTTCTCCATCAGCAGGGCGGTGTAGAACTCGGCGGTTCGCACCGGGAAGCGCAGATCGCCGATCTCACCGGCCAGGGAGCGGCGGTAATCCTCCCGGTAGAAGAGCCGCTCGACCTTCTTCTGCTGGGCCTCGGAGATGTCGATGCCGTTCGAGTCGAAGAAGCGGATGATGACCGATTGAGGATCGTCCCGAGCCAG
>JAFAWZ010000332.1 GCA_019241495.1 Acidimicrobiales bacterium
ACGTAAGGGTGAGAACCGAACGCGGTTCTCGACCCCGACCGGTCTAGACTGAAAAGGGACATGACGTCGCTGTGGCCCCAGATCGAACCGGTCCTTGCCCATGTGGCGAAGCCAGCCCGCTACATCGGATGTGAGGACGGGGCCCTACCGCCGGGCCCGCTCACTGGTCGGGTGTCGTGGCTGTTGATCTACCCCGATGCCTACGAGGTCGGGCTACCCAATCAGGGCCTCCAGATCCTCTACGAGATACTGAACGAACGCGACGACGCCAGGGCCGAGCGGGCCTACTCTCCGTGGGGCGACATGGAGACCGAGATGCGTCGTCGCGGCATCCCGCTTTTCTCCCTGGAGAGCCACCATCCGGCCGGGGACTTCGACATCCTGGCGTTCAACCTCTCCGCCGAGCTCGTCTACACCAACCTCCTCAACAGCCTGGACCTGGCCGGTGTGCCGGTCCGGGCCGAGCGTCGGGGCGAGGAACACCCGCTCGTCGTCGCCGGCGGGCACTGCACGTTCAATCCCGAGCCACTCGCTGACTTCGTCGATCTGTTCGTCATTGGAGACGGCGAGGAGGTGGTCGGGGAGCTGACCGAAGCGGTCAGGGATTGGAAGGCCGCCCCGCGCACGGCCGGGTCGAGGACCAACCTCCTGCGTCACTTGTCGACCGTTCCCGGCGTCTACGTGCCGTCGTGCTACCGAGTCGAGTACGACGGGCCCCGCCTGGTTGCGGTGACGCCGCGGTACCCCGAAACGCCGGCCCGAGTGGAGAAGCGCACCATCGCCGACCTGGGGGCGTGGCCTTACCCGAAACAACAGCTCGTGCCGCTCACCGAGGTCGTGCACGACCGTTTGAACATCGAGATCTTCCGGGGCTGCACCCGAGGCTGCCGCTTCTGCCAGGCCGGCATGATCACCCGGCCGGTGAGAGAGCGGCCTCAGGAGCAGGTGCTGGAGATGGCCAAGGCGGGCCTCGCCCGCACCGGCTACGACGAGATCAGCCTCACGTCGCTATCCAGCGCCGACTACTCCGGCATCGCCCCGACCGTTACGAGCATCATCGAGGATCCTGCCTGCCACGGCCAAGTGTCACTAAGCCTGCCAAGTCTTCGGGTCGACGCCTTCACCGTCGGGGTGGCCAGCCAGATCCAGAAGGTGCGCCGCACCGGGTTGACCTTCGCGCCCGAGGCCGGCACGTGGCGAATGCGCCAGGTGATCAACAAGCTCATACGTGAGGAAGACCTCTACGGTGCGGTCGAGTCGGCGTTCTCGCAGGGATGGCGGCGGGTGAAGCTCTACTTCCTCACCGGCCTGCCAACCGAGACCGATGAGGACACCCTGGGCATCGCCGAGTTGGCCCGCACCTGCGCGGCGATAGGGAAGCAGCACCACCGCGGCGCCAGCATTACTGCGTCGGTCGGGGGGTTCGTGCCGAAGCCGCAAACGCCGTTCCAATGGTTCGGCCAGAGCACCGTCGAGATGCTGGCCCACCGCGTGGGCCTGTTGCGGCAGGCGACGAAGACGGACAAAGGAGTGCAGCTCCGTTGGCACGATCCTCGAGCCAGCCTGGCCGAGGGCATCGCCAGCCGCGGGGACCGCCGGATCGGCGCGGTGGTCGAGGAGGTATGGCGTAAAGGCGGCACCTTCCAGGAGTGGTCTGAGCATTTCGATCTCGATCTGTGGACCGGGGCCATGGAGGCACAGGGCCTGTCAGTTGATTGGTACGTGCACCGCCACCGCGATCGGGACGAAGTCCTGCCTTGGGCTCACATCTCGGCCGGGCTGCACGAGGACTTCTTGTGGCAGGAGTGGCAGGACGCCCTGGCCGCGGCGGTCACCGAGGACTGCCGCTGGACGCCGTGCTACGACTGCGGGGCTTGCACCGGCTACGGGCTCGAACATGTCGTGGCGTCCAATGTGCCCCCGGCCGGGGGCAGCCAGGGCACCGGTCAGGACCTGAGCCGAGGCGCTGAGGTGCCGGTACATCTTCGACCCCGGATCCCGGCGGGAGCCCGGCAATGAGCGACGTTGCGGGGCGAATCAGTGGCGCAGGTTGGTGCACTGTCGCTTGGACGGTGCACCAATGAGCGCGACCGACAGGACCAAGCTGCGGATCCGTTTCACCAAGCTGGGCAAGATCCGCTGGACCAGTCACCGGGACGTGGCCCGCATGTGGGAGCGGGCGTTTCGGAGGGTGCAGCTCCCGCTGTCCTACAGCGAGGGCTTCTCCCCGCGTCCCCGGGTCAGCTTCGGTTTGGCCCTTCCCACCGGCCACGAGTCCGTGGCCGAATTCCTCGATGTCGAGCTGAACGACATGCTCGGTGTCGACCTGCCCACACTGGCACCTCGACTGTCAGCTGCGCTTCCGGAGGGTGTGGACGCTTCAGCGGTCTCCGTGTTGGAGCCGGGCGGCCCCTCGCTTCAAGAGGATGTGACATCGTGCTCGTGGCTGTGGCGGGCCGTCACGACCGACGGTGACGAGCTTCCGACCGCCCAGGTCACTGACCGGGTCGAGGCCGTGTTGGCCGCTCCGGCCGCCGTCATATCGCGGAACCGCAAGGGAACGCTGGTCGCCGAGGACGTGAGGCCCGGCATCAAGGAACTGAAGGTGGTCGGCCCACCGGCAACGGATGGGACCGACCTAACCGGCGGCGTCTGGCTGGAGGCCGAACTGGCCGCCCAGCCCCGCTCAGTCCGCCCGGCCGAGGTGCTCAGCGCCCTCGGGCCCGGCTTGGAGGAGCGTGACGTCCGCCGGACGCATCAATGGATTCTGCGCCAGGGCGCTCGTCTGGAACCGCTTGCGGGGACGGTTCCAGACGGTGCGACGGAGGCGCCGCACGCTTTGGAGCGTGCGTCATGAGAAGGGATTTACGCCATGTCGGACCAAGCACATGCTGCCGAGCCGGAGGGCACGCCGGGTGACGACCTCGCCCCGCTAGCCGACTCCGAGACCACCGGGCCGCCGAGAAAGCGGCGGCGGAGGGGCTCCCGAGGCGGACGGAATCGGCCTCGCAGCCCGGCGGCCAGCTCGGCCGATGCCGAGGATCAACAAGAGGACAAAGGAGCCGGCCCCACCGCCGCCCCGAACCGCAACGGTCACGTCGAGCCGGTCGCGACCCCTGGTCCCCCACCGCCGGTCGCGCTCAACCCGGCTCCGGCCGCCGCGCCGTTCATCACACCGGCCATGCC
The DNA here is from genome assembly GCA_019241495.1 of Acidimicrobiales bacterium. Lineage (GTDB taxonomy): Bacteria > Actinomycetota > Acidimicrobiia > Acidimicrobiales > Palsa-688 > JAFAWZ01. The sequence goes on from JAFAWZ010000332.1 coordinate 3,187, forward strand.
CCCGCCGCGCAAGCCTCAGGTCGGCGACACCCGGCCCGGCCTCGAACCCGCAGCCAAGCCAACGCCCGGCGCTCGGGCCCCGGCCAAGCGACGCCGGCGGGCCAACCGAAGCAAGGGTGGCCCCGCCGCGGAGCGTAGCGCCCAGGTGCCGGAAGGCACGCAGCCGGTCGAGGCGATGCTGGTCGACGAGCCGGTCGAGCTCGATCAAGAGACGCTTGAGCGGCGGCGAGGCCGGGAGCGCAAGGGACGGCCGGTCGGGCGTTACATGATGGTGGTCCACTCCCAGCCCGGGGTCACCCAGATCGCCGTGCTCGAAGGGCGGTCGCTGATCGAGCACTACGTCTCTCGGCCCCTGGACGACGCCACCCAGATCGACGGCAACATCTACCTCGGCCGGGTCCAGAACGTCTTGCCCGGCATGGAGGCGGCATTCATCGACATCGGCACCCCGAAGAACGCCGTGCTCTACCGGGGCGACGTCCGTTACGACCGCGATGACCTGGAGCCGGCCAACGGCGCGGACTCCAAGCCGACCCGGGGCAAACTGCCCGGCCCGGCCCGCGACGCCCGCATAGAGCACCTGTTGAAGACCGGTCAGACGATCGTCTGCCAGGTGACCAAGAACCCGATCGGTACCAAGGGGGCCCGGCTCACCCAAGAAGTGTCGCTGCCCGGCCGGTTCGTGGTGCTCATACCCGGTAGCGACACCTACGGCATCTC
>JAFAWZ010000315.1 GCA_019241495.1 Acidimicrobiales bacterium
CCTCGACCTGAACTCCGACGCCTTGCCCATAGCGCTCTTCGGGGCGTCGCTCGCCGGGATCCCTTTTGCCCCGGTGAACTACCGGATGACCGACGAGCAGCTGGGCTCGGTGGTGCCCCGCCTGGCGCCGGGAGTGGTAATCGCCGATGAGGCCGCGGCCGCTCGGGTGCCGGCCATGGCCACGATCAAGATGATCCGGCGGGCCGATTTCCTCTCGCTCTTGGCCGACACCCCCGTTCCGGCTGAGCTGCCGTTCGTCGATCCCGAGTCGGTCGCCGTCCTTTTGTTCACCAGCGGCACCACCGGTGAGCCCAAGGCGGCGGTCCTCCGGCACCGCCACCTGGTGTCTTACATCCTCGGAAGCGTCGAGTACTTGAGCGCGGGAGAGGACGAGGCCCAGCTGATCAGCGTGCCTCCCTATCACATCGCCGGCGTCTCCTCGATCCTCTCGTCGCTCTACAGCGGGCGGCGCATCGTCTACTTGCCCGGCTTCGACCCCGAAGAGTGGGTCGAGACGGTAAGCCAGGAGAAGATCACCCAGGCCATGGTGGTGCCCACCATGTTGAGTCGCATCCTCGATCAGATCGATGCCACGGGCGCGGACGTGTCGAGCCTCCGCCATGTGTCCTACGGAGGAGGGCGCATGCCGGTCGAGACCATCGAGCGGGCCATGAAGGTCCTTCCTGACGTCAACTTCGTGAACGCCTACGGCCTTACCGAGACCAGCTCGACCGTCGCCGTGCTCACTCCGGAGGATCACCGGGTCGCTGCGGGCAGCTCCGACCCGGCGGTGCGGGCCAGGCTCGGTTCGGTCGGCCGGCCCATGCCGGCGGTGGAGGTGGAGATCCGCGACAGCGAAGGCCGACCGGTCGAGCCCGGGGAGCGGGGGGAGGTGTGGGTGCGGGGTGAGCAGGTCGCGGGTGAGTACCTGGGCCGCAGCGTCCTCACCGATGACGGTTGGTTCTGCACACGCGACGCGGGCCGGCTCGACGAGGCCGGTTTCTTGTACCTGGACGGCCGCCTCGATGACGTCATAGTGAGGGGCGGCGAGAACCTGTCTCCCGGCGAGATAGAGGTGACCCTCATGGAACACCCGGCCGTAGCGGAGGCCGCCGTGGTGGGGATCCCCGACTCGGAGTGGGGGGAGGCCGTCGCGGCTGCCGTCGTGACCGAGCCAGGCGTCGAGGTATCCCAGGACGAGCTGCAGCAATGGGTCAGGGGCCGCCTGCGGTCGACCAAGGTGCCCAAGGTGATCCAGTTCCGCGCTGAGATGCCCTACAACGAGACGGGCAAGCTGCTCCGACGGGTCATCCGGGAGGAGCTGGCCGCCACCGAGGCGTGATCGGCTCGACGTCTCGGCCCGAATCTCTGCGGGTTCACCAAGCCTGATCCAAGTCCCAGCCCAGCTTCAGGTTCTCTTCATGAACGTGGCCTCGGATGGTTGGTAGCAGCGTCCGCTTCGATCAGGTCTGAGGTGTATGGATGGACTACGAACTGAACCCATACGGTGAAGGGCCGCCTCCTCCGGTTCGCGGGCCGCGCCGGGTGTCGCGGGCCGCGTTGACCGTGGGGTTGGCGGCGTTTCTGGGCCTCGGCGGGGCGGGCGCGGCCTTCGCTTTGACCGGTTCGGGAAGCTCAACTCCGAGTCTGTCCGCCGACGCGTCGACGACGACGTCCACCTCTGTGCCGTCATCGCCCTCATCACCCAAGACGCCGCCGCCCGGCTGGCGAGGTCCGGGTGGCGGTGGCCTCTTCGGAGGGATAGCCGGGGGCAACGTGGTCCACGGCGAGTACACCATCAAATCGGGTTCGGGTTACAAGACGGTGCTCGTGCAGACCGGCAGCGTGGTCACCGTCTCGCAGACCTCGATCGAGGTCAAGAGCTCCGATGGCTACGACCACACCTACACCGTCCAGCCGACCACTGTGGTGGACTCACAGGCCAATGGCATCTCGACCGTGGCGGCCCAGGACCAGGTTCGAGTCGAGGCGGTCCAGCAGTCCGGCTCCGACGTGGCGACCGACATCGTGGACACGACCAAGGTTGGCTCCAGCCGCACCGGCTTCGGTTTCGGTCCGGCCCAGTCGCCTGCCCAGACACCAGGCGGCTAGCCCAGACACCGGGCGCCGAGCGAGGATCTACGCGCCAGGCCCGGGCGGGACGGGGGCAGGAGGCGGCGGGCCGACGTAGCGGGCCGCCGGGCGGATCAGCGTCCGTTCGCGAGCCTGCTCGGCGACGTTGGCACACCAGCCGATGACCCGGCTGACCGCGAAGGTGGGGGTGAACATCTCTGGGGGAATGCCGCAGCTGCTCATCACCACACCGGCGTAGAACTCGACGTTGGCATAGAGGGGCCGGCCCGGTCGGAGCTCGGCCAGCAAGCGGTCGACCGTCTGCTCGACTTCCACGGCCAGGTCGGCGAGGTCGCCTCCGATGCTCTGAGCAACGGCCCGCAACATCACACTACGCGGGTCCTCGGTGCGGTAGACGGCGTGCCCGAACCCCATGATGCGCTCGCCCCGCTCGAGCATGGCCCGGATGACCGGTTCGGCCCGCTCCGGTCGGCCGATGGCGTCGAGGAGCGCGAGGGCCCGGCTCGGCGCCCCGCCGTGGAGGGGCCCGGACAGCGCGCCGAGCGCCCCGACGATGGCGGCCGCCGCGTCTGCTCCCGTCGATGCGATTACCCGGGCCGTGAAGGTCGACGAGTTGAAACCGTGGTCGACGGTGAGGATCAGGTACTGCTCGAGCGCCCGGGCCAGCTCCGGGTCGGGCCGGCAGCCGGTCAGCATCCGCAGGTAGTTGGCGGCGTGGCCCAGTTCGGGGTCGGGTGCGACTGCCTCCAGGCCGGAGGACAACCGGTGCAGGGCCGCGGCGAGGACCGGGGTGGACGTTGCCAAGGCCATGAGGTCCTCCCGTCGTTCCTCCTCATCGAGGTCCCACAAAGGCCTGAGCTGCCTGGCCGATCCATACAACGACAGGGCCGAACGGAGGCCGTCGAGCGGGCCGCCCTGCCACCCGAGCGCCGCGACGGCCGGGAGCAGCGCGCCGAGCGCGGCGGGGAGGATGCGGTGGCGCCGGGTTTCGGTGGCGAAGGTCAGGGTCACGTCGGGTGTGGCCGGCAGGCTCCCGTCGAACAGGAGCCGCCACACGTCCTCGAGACTCCGTTTGGCGGCCAGCTCGGTCGCCGAGTGCTGGCGGTAGTGGTAGAAGCCCTCGAGCCCGCATACGTCACCTATCTCGGTCTCGGTGACCGGTACGCCCCGTAGCCCCGGGGGAAGGGGGCCAGAAGGAAGGGAGCCAGAAGGAGGGTAGCCAGAAGGAGGGTAGCCAGAAGGAGGGTAGAGAGCCTCTGCGGGTGGTGTGGTTGTCATGAGCTTATATTGACGGACTTCTCTAGAACGATCAATATTGATCAATGATCAATCGCCGCCTCACCGCCGCCGAGGCAGCCGCCCGGTTGGGTGTCAAGCCGGCGACCTTGTACGCCTACGTGAGCCGGGGCCTGCTCGGCCGGGAGCGATCCTCCCGGGGCAGCACCTTTGACGCCCAGGAAGTCGCTCGCCTGGCTCGCTCGGCCCGCCATCCCGGCGGGCCCGGCCGGAACCGTGCCCGACCGCCCACCGGCTTGGCCAACAGACGGAAGGGTCGTGCGGCCGACGCCTATGTCGACGACGTCGAGGAGCCGGTCTTCGTGACCAGCCTCAGCCTCATTGACGACGGCCGGCTCTATTACCGGGGCCGAGACGCCGTAACGCTGTCGCGCGAGCATTCCTTCGAGGAAGTGGCGGCATGGCTCTTGTCTGGTGAATGGCCTCGGCGTTCCGAGCGATGGTCGCCGCCGCCAGCTACCGCTTCGCTGGTCGAGCAGGCCCTGGCTGGGGTGCCGCCGGCCGCTCGCCCCATCGAGCGGCTGACGGTCGCGGTGGTCGCTGCGTCGCTGGCCGACGACTTCCGCCATGACCTGAGCCCGGGCGGAGTAGCGGTGACCGCCCGGCGGCTGATCGCGGCCATGTGCCTGGCCCTGCCGGCCCACCCTGGCGCGGCCCGGACCAGGTCTTCGGGGACCATCAGTGCGAGGGTGTGGGCCGGCCTGAGTCCGCTCGATCTCGACGCCGGCCGGAAGGCGGCCATGGAGGCGGCGCTCGTGCTCGCCGCCGACCACGAGTTGGCGCCCTCCACGATGGCCGCCCGGGTCGCCGCCTCCTTCCGGGCCGACCCCTACGCGGTAGTGCTGACTGGCCTCGGTCCGGCAAGTGGAACTTGGCGCAGCGGCAGCTCCGGCGCACCGACCGAGGTGGAAGCCCTACTGCACGAAGCGGCGGTGGTGGGCCCAGAGCGAGCGGTAGGCGAGCGGTTGCGCCGCACCGGCGAGTTGCCCCACGGCTTCGGTATGCCTCTTTACCCGAGCGGCGACCCCCGGGCTCGAGAGCTGCTCCGCCGCGTTCCAGCCGTGGGCCGCCCCGAGCGGTGGGCGGTGGTGGGGAGGCTGGTCGCGCTCGGAGTCGAACGAGGCTTTCCGGCGCCCAACATGGACCTCGGACTCGGGGCGCTGTCGTTTTGCGCAGAGATGCCACCCGGCTCGGGGCAGGCCATCTCTACCCTGGCCAAGACGGCCGGATGGCTGGCACACGCTATCGAGGAATACACCCAGCCCACCCGGTTCCGGAGCCGGGCGGACTACGTCGGGCCGGTTCCCGAGCCGACCGGTCCCGACTCGACCGGGGAGTCCTGACGGGTCGCCGGGAGACGGTCTCCCGCCCGCTCGTCGCCCGCTTCGGCCCGGCCTGCGACGAGAAGGATTCCAACCGACCCGGCGAAGATCAGCACGCTCGTCCAGTCGTTCAGGCGCAATCCGAGGTAGCGGTGGGCCTCGTCCACCCGTAGGTACTCGGTGAAGAAGCGGCCGAAGGTGTAGAAGGCGGCATAGGCGAAGACCAGGTAGCCCCGCTTGATGCGGAAGCGCCGCTCGACCCAGATGACGAGAAAGACCACCGCCAGGTCCCATATCGACTCGTACAGGAACGTGGGTTGGA
>JAFAWZ010000079.1 GCA_019241495.1 Acidimicrobiales bacterium
GGTCGCTAGCGGCACCACGAGGTAGCGGACACCGGCTGGGCCCAAGATGTGGCCGAGCTTGGTCGTCAGCCCGCCCTCCACGAGCCGCAGGTCGTCGCCGAGCTGCCTCGTGGCACCCGCTTCACCGGGGTTCCATGCATCCGAGAGGGATGGTCCGCCCCCGACCGAGGTGCCATAGGCCGTTCCAGGTTGCAGCTTCCACCCTGCAAGGGGGAGGGCGGCGGGGGCGCCGACCCAGAGGACGCGGTAGTCGCCGTCATGGTTGTCGGGCAGAACCGTGAGCACAGACGACGCGTCGCTCGACGGCAGCTTCCAGCGCCCCCCGCCCGCCGCGGCCAGGAACGGGATGGCGGGCAGAGCCAGCGAGAATCCGGCTGCCGCCGCCGCGACCTGCCGCCACCCGAAGCGGTAGCCGGGCAGATCGAGCTCGAACGCGGCCATCCCTAGCGCCGCCGAGGCAGCCAGCGCGGCGGCGGCCGGGGCCAGCGCGACCTCCAGCGGAAATGTCGGGAGCCAGCCTCGCCGCCCCCCCCAGGCCAGGGCGAAGGATACGAGGGCCACGACCCAAAAGCGCGCCGCCCATTCCAGCCGCCACTCCCGGCCGATGAACAGAGGCAGGGCAGCCGCCACGAGGAGCAGCCACTCCCACGCCCCGCTCCCGAAAGGCCCGGTGTGAAACCGCAACACGGCGCCCAGGCCGAGCCGAGCCGCGGGACCCGGATCGGGACCGAACATGGCACTACCGCTGAAAAGCGCGACCGGAGACCACGGGATCAAGACGACGAAGGCGACGACCGCCCCGGCGAGGGATACGGCAAGTAGGCGGGCGGCCGCCGCGAACCGGCCGATCAGCGCCGAGGCCCCGAACAAGGCCACCCCGGTGATGAGAATCAGATACCAGAAGGAAGGGGCCACCGCAGCAGTCGCCGCCACCAGGATCCCCAGGCCCACCACGCGGGCCGTGGCCCGACGTGACGGGACGAAAGCCAGCGGGACCAGGCCCGAGAGGCGGATCACTAGCGACAGGACCCACGGCATGGCGGCGTAGGCGATCAACCCGTCCCAACGCCCGCCGGCGAGCGCGTTGTACGGTAGGGGGACCACGGCGTAGAACACCGCAGCGGCCAGGCGGCCCCGCTTGGAGCCCCACGACCGGGCCGCCCGCCAGGCCCCGAGCGGCCCCACCACCAGAGGCCCGAGCACGGCCAGGTGCTGAGCTGTACCGACCGCTCCGAACAACACGGTCGACAGCAGGCCGAGCAGGGCCATGGCCGGACTGCTCGGCGCGCCGGCCCCGAGGCCGTTCGGCTGCCACGCCGTCCACCACGACCTCCACATGCCGGCCCAGCCGCCTGAGGTGGTGGGCAGGGTGGCGACCTGGGGCAGACCCCGCCCGAGCAGGCCACGGCTGCCAAGGAGGAGGACGATCACGAGCAGGACGCCGATCAGGGCGCCCGCGTGCCACGCCGTCCCCCCGCCGGAGGGAGCCTCACCGGCCACTCGCCCGGCCGTCTCCGATTCGGCGTCCTCGTCACCCAACCCGACGGGAATGGCGAGGTCGAGCTCGTCCAACCGGCCCTGACCTCGGCCGCCGGGCGACCCGAGACGGCCGGCCACCACGGTGTAAGGGGTGGTGGTGCGGACGTCTTCGACCCGGGACTCGAGAAAGGCTCGGAACCGGGTGTTCCCCTTCAGCTGCAACTGGCGCAGGGCGCCGTCGCCGGTCGCTCGGGTCTTCTGTACTTGACGCCGGGCGGCCCACAGCCGGCGGGGTTGTTGCATGGCTCGCACCGGCCCGGTGACGGCGGCCCAGCCATCCCCGGGGCGACCCTGGAGCAGCCGGGTCAGCCCCTCCCCGAGCGCCCAGATCACGGCCAGGGGCCCGATCCACGCGAGCGTGTACCACCGGTAACAGGCCAGCAGCGTGCGATAGCGGTGGACATCGGCCAACTGGGCGGAGCGGCGGGCCGCGGTCGCGCTGCCGCGGGGCCCGCCGCTGCGCATCGCGTTCCGGGTGGCTTCGAGGTGCCTGACCCGAGCCGCCGGGACGACCATCACCCGGGCCCCGGCCAGGCGGGCCCGCCACGAGAGGTTGAGGTCCTCGCCGCTGTGGTCCACGGCCGGGTCGAACCCTCCGAGCGCGGCGAATAGGTCAGCGCGGACGAGGGTGGCACCGCCTGGGGCGACCAGCACCTCGCGCACGGTGTCGTGTTGTTCCTGGTCCAGCTCGCCGGGGTCCGCAAAGTTGCGGACCACACCGACCTTGTCCGAGGTCGCCCCGACCGCCAGGAGGTGGGCGGGATCTTCCCAGAACACGTACTTCGGGCTGGCCACGCCGGCGTTGGACCGGAACGCTTCCTCGACGAGGAGCCGGACGGCATCGGGAGCCAGGGCCACGTCGTCGTGGCAGAACAGGTAGTGGGACGCCCCCTCGACCATGTCGAGCACCTCGTTGGCCATGGTCCCAAAGCCACTCCGCCGCCCGACCAGCCTTACGAACGCCCCGGGCAGAACCTCGGCCACCGTGGGCGTGGGGTCCACCGCGCTACCGGCGTCGAGGACCAGTACCGACAGGTTGGGGTAGTCCTGCGCGGCGAGGGAGGCCAGGACCTGTCCGAACCACGGACCGGGGTCACAGGTGACTACGACCGCTACGACTGCGGGAGCCGGCGGAGTGGGTTCGGGGTGCATCCGGGTGGTTCACAGTAGCGGGGGGTCGCACAGCCCGGCGGTCACGATCCCACTCCGGCGACCCTCATCTTCGGACCTGTGCTTGCACGGATCGCTTGCAACTGTTAAACAGTATGGGTATAGGAGTAAGCACTCGAGCCGACCAGCCAAGCCGACCAGCCCAGCCGACCAGCACGGAGGTACGTATGCCCGACATGAAGGTCCCCAACGTCGACTTCGAGAAGGTGGCGGCCGATCTCAACCAGGCCCTGAAGGAGGCGGCCTACATCGCTGTGGGCCTGGGCGTGCTGGGCTTTCAGAGGGCTCAGGTCCAACGGGTGGAGCTGATGGGGTTGGCCCGGGCCGTGGACGAGGCCCTCGCTCCGGTCCGCCGGCAGATGGACGAGGGCTTCGACCGGCTCGAGGGGGCGTTGCCCGATCCGGCCAGCCACCTGATCCATTCGGTCCGGGCCGCGGCGTCGAGCCAGACTCAGGCCTTCCGCCGGGCTACCGGCCTATAGCCCTATAAATGCTCCTGCCAGTAGCGCAGCACGTCGGCCAGCGTGACGTCGAGAGGAATCTCCGGGCGCCATCCCGTCGCCTTCTCGATCCGGCTCGGGTCCCCCCTGAGCTCGGGGATGTCGGACTGGCGGACCCGGGCCGGGTCTACCACGATCGGGATGTCCACCCCGGCCAAGGCTAGAAGGCGTTCCGCCACCTGGCGGATGGTGACCGACTCACCCTGGCAGACGTTGTACACCTGACCCGCCTTCCCGTCCACCAGCAGACAACGGTAGGCCTTCACCACATCCCGCACGTCGGTGAGGTCACGGCGGGCGTCCAGGTTCCCCACGTCGAGCTGCTTCTGGCCCGACTCCACGGCTCGGGCCACCTGCTGGGCGAGCGCGGGGACCACGAAGTCCGGGCGTTGACCGGGGCCAGTGTGGTTGAACGGCCGGGCCCGCACCACTTCGAGCCCGTGGCCCAGCCACGCCTGCAGGCCGAGGAGCTCCGCCGCCGCCTTGCTCGCCGCGTAGGGGCTGACCGGCGCGTACGGCAGGCCCTCCGACAACGGCAGGTCGGCCGGCCCCACCCGTCCGTATACCTCCGACGAGCTGATCAAGAGCACGCGCGGCGGCGCCGGGCAGGCTCGGGCCGCGTCCAAGACGTGAGCCGTGCCGATGGTGTTGACCAGGTAGGCCGCTTCAGGCTCGGCCCAGGAGGCACCGACGCTCGACACGGCGGCCAGATGGACGACTCCCTCCGGCTCGGCCGCCACCACCGCGTCGGTCAGGGCGGCGGCGTCGGTGATGTCGACCTCGGCATCGAGACTGATCACGTCGTCGCCGCACCCGACCAGATGCTCTACCAGCCAGTGGCCGACGAAACCCTTGCTACCTGTGACTAGGACCCGCACCCCGTGGACAGTATCTCCTGGTAGACGGCGTACGTGCCGGCCATGGCCCGGTGGACGTCGAACATCCGACTCCGCTCCAGGCCCGCCGTGGCCAGCTGGCGGCGGGCCGAGTCGTCGCCGAGCAGCCCGTCGATGGCCTCGGCCCACGCACTCCTGTCGCCCGGCGCGACGAGGACGGCGGCCGATCCGGCGACCTCTCGCAAAGCTGGGATGTCCGATGCCACCACCGGCACCTCCTGGGTCATGGCCTCGAGTACGGGTAACCCGAAGCCCTCGTGGCGGCTCGGGAAGGCGAACACGCTGGCCCCTCCGTACAAGGCCCACACCTCCTCCTCGCTGAGGCGGCCCAAGCGGCGAAGCGACGACCCCAGCTCCGCCTCGTCAGCGCCGTCCACCAGCGCCGCACCGAGCCAGCCCTCGAAGCCACCGAGGACGGTACGCACCTGGCGGTGCAGCCCCCGCCGGTGGAGCTCGGCCATGGCCGAGACCAGGGTGCCGACCCCCTTGCGGGGCTCCAGGCTTCCGAGCCACAGCACGTAGGGCTGGCCGGCGATACCGAGCCGGGCCAGCACCTCGGCCCGGCGGGCCGGGGCGAGCGCCATGGGGGCCACTCCGTTGGGAACGACCCGCACCCGGGACCCGGGGATCGGCGAGTGGGCGACTATCTCGTCCGCCGCGGCCTGGCTGACGGCGATCACCAAGTCGGCCCGGTCGGCCGCGGCTCGCAGGCCGCGCCGGTGAAAGCGCCGGCCCCGGGCCGGGAAGGTTTCCGGAAAAAGTTCCGGCGCCGTGTCATGCACGGTCACCACCAACGGGCAGGCCAGGCGTGGAGGGACCGCGACCGACGGTGCGTGGACGAGGTCGACGGGGCCGAGCCCCCGGAGGGGGGGCCAGCCGAAGCGCACCCATCCTTCGTACAGTCCCGACCTCGGCAGGACCTGGGTGACCACCCGGCTCCGCACGTCGCCGGCGACCCCCCAATCGGCCAGGGCGGCCTCGACTTGGGCTCGGGGGTGGCGGGCCGCGAAGGGCACTGCCTCCACAACAGGAAAGTCTCCGGGCAGTACAGTGAGCAACTGCGCCGTGTAACGCCCGATGCCGCCGGGCGACCGGTACAGGAACTGTTCCGCATTGACCGCCAATCGCACCAAGCGCATCCTCTCTGTGCAGCCCGTCTGCGACGGAGGCGGTTCGGAACACGCCCTCATCAGCATGGTCCGTCAGCTGACCGCGGACGGCTGGGAGTGCCATGTCGCCGTCCCGGCGCCGGCCCGGCTGGCGCCACAGTACGCGGCGGCGGGCGCCGTTCTCCACCTCGTGCCCATGCGCCGGCTGACCACGACCGGCGGGCCGGGGCGCTGGCTGCGCTACACCCTCGCCTGGCCGGTGAGCGTAGCCCGCCTGGTCCGGCTGGGCCGGCGGCTCGGGGCCGCGGTAGTGCATTCGAACTCGCTGCACTCCTGGTACGGCTGGGCTGCCGCAGCCGTGATCCGCCGCCCCCACGTCTGGCACGCCCGCGAGATCGTGTTCCAATCACCGCTGGCCCTGAAGGTGGAGCGCCACCTGGCCCGCCGCTGGGCCCGGGCGGTGATCGCCGTCTCGCAGGCGGTGGCCGACCAGCTCGACCCCGCCAACGTCGTGGTCATCATCGACGAAGCGGACCCGGATCGTTTCTCTCCCGACCGGGCCGGCCTGTTCCGGGCGGCCGAGGGCGTGGCCGACGACGCCCCCCTCGTCGGGTCGGTTGCCCGCCTTGACGTATGGAAGGGATTCGACGTCCTGCTCGACGCCTTCGAGCAGGTGAGAGCCCACCGCCCGGACGCCCAGCTGGTCGTGGCCGGCGGCGCCGTCGCGGGCAAGGACGGTTACGCCGCGGGGCTCCAGGCCCGGGCCGGGCGCATCGCCGGGGTTCGCTGGCTGGGGGCCCGCCCCGACGTCCCGGAGATCATGGCCGACCTCGACGTCTTCGCCCAGGTCTCGACCGAGCCGGAGCCGTTCGGCCTGGTGGTGGTGGAGGCCCTGGCCAGTGGCGTGCCGGCCATCGCGGGAGCCGCCGGTGGCCCGCTCGAGATCCTCGGCGACGCCCCGCCAGAGGCAGGGCGGTTGGTGCCCCCTGGCGACTCACATGCGTTGGCCGCGGCCATCCTGCAGCTCCTCCCCGAGGCCGGGTCCTCGGTCGCGTCCCGCCGGAGCCGCCATCCGCTCCGCCAGCCCGAGACGGGCGGTTTCAGCGCCTTGTTCTCGCGGATAGCCGCAGCCGGCCGTCAAACCGAGGCAGCCAGGTCCCGGTAGAGCCCCACGAGCTGGTCCCCGCATCGTCGCGACGAGAAGTGGGCTGCCCGATCCCGCCCGGCGGCGATCAACCGGTCCCGGCGCGTCGCGTCGTCGAGGACGCCGGCAATGGCCGCCGCCAGGGCGTCGGGGTCCCCGGGGGGCACCAGCTCGGCCGCCTCGCCGACCACCTCGGGCACCGCTCCGGTGGCCGTGGCGACGACGGGCACGCCGCGGGCCATGGCCTCGAGCGGGGGGAAGCCGAAGCCCTCGTAGACCGATGGGTAGGCGAATACCGCGGCACCGGCGATGAGGCGGCCCGCGTCGTGCACCCAGCCCAGCCGGTGGATGCGGCTGCGGTGCGCGGCTCCCGCCACCGCCGCCTCGAGGTCGTCCTCACCCCACCCCTTCGGTCCGGCGATACGCAGCTCCAGGTCGGGGTGGCGCGCGGCCAGCCGGTCGAAAGCCCGGACGAGCCCGGGGAAGTCCTTCCGGGGCTCCGTGGTGCCCAGCCCGAGGATATACGGAGGGCCGGATCGGTCCCCGCCGCTACCGGGGGACGGGAGCTCTATCCCCGGGGGGACTACCCGTATCCGCGCTGGGGGCACACCGAAGTGGCTGGCGATCTCGTCGGCCACGTACCGAGCCCCGGTGTGAACCCACGCTCCCCTGGCTACCGCCCGGCTCACCGCGGCCGGGTAGTGGCGCGATGTCGGGGACACAAGCTCCGGATACAGGACGGCGGTCAGGTCCCAGACCGACACGATGGTCCGGGCCCGCCTCATCGGTGGCACGACGAAATTGGTGCCGTGGACGACGGCCGCCGGCCCGGTCCACCACTCGCCCCTCGGCCGGTCGGCCCGCCCCCACAACCAGACCAGCGCGCCGGCCGGCATGGGCCGGGTCCGGGCCCGCACCTCCGGGGGCAGAACGGAGGGCAGCTCCCCGGCCCGCCGCAGCGTGAGCCCGTAGCCCGACAGGGTCACCTCGGGGCGCCCGGCCAGCTCCTGAACCATGCCGGCTACGGCCACGCCGATACCGGTGCGGGGCCCGAGCAAGGGGGTGGCGTCGATGGCGACCGAGAGGGGGTCCAAAGTGTGGTCGAGGATAGGGTGGCCAGGTGATCGTTGCACTCGCCGGTGGGGTGGGAGCGGCCCGCATGCTGCGTGGCCTGGTCGCGGTGGTGCCCCCCGAGACCATTACCGCCGTCGTCAACACCGGCGACGACACCGTCATGCACGGTTTGCACATCAGCCCTGACCTCGACACGGTCACCTACACGCTGGCCGGGATGATCAACCCGGAGACCGGGTGGGGCCTGCGGGACGAGACCTGGTCGGCGATGGCCGAGCTGCGCGCCTACAGCGAAGGTCGGCTGGCCTGGTTCAACCTGGGCGATCGTGACCTTGGCACCCATCTCTACCGGACGTCCCGGCTGTCCGAAGGGGCGTCGCTGAGCGAGGTCACCCACGAGATCGCCCGCCGCTGGAGCGTCGGGGTGCGGCTCCGGCCCATGTCGGACCAACGGGTCGAGACCCGCGTGGTCATCGACGACGGCGCCCCCGAGGGCCGGGAGATCGGCTTCCAGGAGTACTTCGTCGGCCACCACCACGACGTGGCAGTCCGGGCCGTCCGTTTCGCCGGTGTCGAGTCGGCCCCCGCCGCGCCTGGTGTCCTGGGGGCCATCGCCAGCGCCGAGCGCATCATCATCTGCCCATCGAATCCAATCGTGTCGATCGGCCCGATCCTGGCGACCGGCGCCATCGGCGACGCGGTTCGGGCCCGTCGCCTCGACACGGTCGCCGTGTCGCCGATCATCGCCGGCCAGGCCCTCAAGGGGCCCGCCGACCGGATGCTGACCGAGCTCGGCCACGAGGCATCGGTAGTCGGCGTGGCCCGAATGTGGGCCCCCTACGCGGCCACGCTCGTCATCGACGAGGCCGACGCGGGGCGGGCGAGGGAAGTCGAGGAGGCCGGCATGGCGGCGGTGGTGACCCCGACGGTCATGACCGGGCCGAGGGAGTCGGCCGCTCTCGGCGGGGTGGTGTTGGGGGCGGCGTGACCATCAGCCTGATCCCGGTCCAGGGCATGCCGGAGATCCACCCCGGCGACGATCTCGGCCGCCTGATCGCGGAACGAACCGAGCTCCGCGACGGCGACGTGGTCGTGGTCACCCAGAAAGTCGTGTCGAAGGCGGAGGGCCGGTTGATCCAGGTCGACCCCGACGACCCGCTGTCGCACAAGGCCGTGGTCGAGCAGGAGGCGGTGCGCATCTTGCGCCGGCGGGGCGACCTGATCATGACCGAGACGTCCCATGGCTTCGTGTGTGCCAACTCCGGGGTCGACCTGTCCAACATGGAGCGCGGGTGGGCCGCTCTCCTCCCGCTCGACCCCGATCGCTCGGCCCGCCGCATCCGCGACAGCCTGCGGGCCCGGGCGGCGGTGGCCGTGGGGGTGGTGGTGTCCGACACGTTCGGGCGTACCTGGCGCGTCGGCGTCACTGATGTCGCCATCGGTACGGCCGGGGTGGCAGCCGTGGTCGACCTGCGCGGCGGCGTCGATGGGCTGGGCCGGGTGCTCGAAGTCACCCAGGTGTGCGTGGCCGACGAACTGGCCAGCGCGGCGGAGCTGGTCATGGGGAAGTCGGCCGGCGTACCGGCGGCGGTGGTGCGCGGCGTCGACCCGGCCTGGCTGCGGGAGTCGTCGGTGCGCACCGAGGTCGTCAGGCCCTACCGGGAAGACCTGTTTCGCTGAGCCATTCGATCACCGCAGCCGTCCCCTCGTCGAGCGCCGTCCACGGCTTCCAACCCAGGTGGATGGCGGCTCGCCCCGGGTCGAGGCTGACCCGGCGTGGCTCCCCCGGCCGGGCCGGCGCCACCGCGGCGGGCCGCTCGACGCCCGCGTGGGCGGCCATCACCCGGTAGAGCTCGTTGACGCTTGTCTGGACACCGGTCCCCACGTTGAGCACCAGTCCCCCACCGCGCTCCGCGGCGCGTGCAAAGGCATCCACCACGTCGTCCACGTATACGAAGTCCCGGGTGTGGGACCCGTCGCCGAGGATGGTGCACGGCTCGCCGGCCAACAGCCGGGCGGCGAACTCCCCCACCACGCCCTGGCCGCCTCCCCGCGGGCCGTACACGTTGGAAAGAGCCAGGGCGGTGAACTCCAGGTTGTGCACGTCGCGGTAGGCGACGAGGTAGTCGGCCAGCGCCTTCTTGGCCAGGCCCTCGGGTGACACCGGATGTTGAGGGTGAGACTCCTTGACCGGAAGCTCGGCCGGTTCGAGGTTGCCGTAGATGCTGGCCGCCGAGGCGAACACGACCTTCTTGGCCTGGCTCTCGCGGGCGGCCTCCAACACCCGGAGCGAGCCGATCAGGTTGGTGTCCGCTTCGAGCACTGCATCGGGGAGGCCGTACCGGGCAGCGAGGTGGAAGACCACGTCCGGGTGGCAGCGCTCCATGAGACCGAGCAGGTCGGGAGACCGGATATCGAGCTGGTGGAACGACAACCGGCCGTTGCGGCTGCGGCGCGCCTCCCCGAGGTTCGAGAGGGATCCGGCGGAGAGATCGTCCACTGCGTCGACGTGGTGGCCCTCCGCGAGGAGGCGGTCGACCAGGCTCGAGCCGATGAAGCCGGCCCCGCCTGTGACAAGCGCCTTCAACGGGGCGCTCTCAACCCGGGAGCCGGCCGCCCGAAACCACCGTGCCCGGCTCGACGACGAACCCCTCACCCACCACTGTGAGATCGAGGATCCGGCAGCCCCGGCCGATGCGCGCCTTTTGGCCCACGATCGAGTCTCTAACCTCGGCTCCCGCCTCGATCTGGGCCCCGTCCATGATGACGGAACCACACACCGTGGCGGCCTCGTCGACGAACACTCCGGCACCGAGCACGACCCCGTCGTCTGCGTAATCCAGGTTCGCCGCCAGGTAGGTGGCGGGCGTGCCGGCGTCGAGCCAGGCCGCGTCGGAGGCCATGGCGAAGAGCCGCCCTTCGGCGACCATCTGCGGGAAGGTCTCGCGCTCGATGGACACCCGCCGGCCCTCGGGGATGCGGTCGACCACAGACGGCTCGAGCACGTATGTTCCGGCGTTGATCAGGTTGGTGGGGGCCTCCTCCGGGCGGGGCTTCTCGATGAAGGCCACCACCCGGCCGGTCTCATCGGTGGGCACCACGCCGAAGCGGGAGGGGTCGTCGACCGGTGTGAGGGCGATGGTCGCCTCGGCTGAGCGGTCCCGGTGGAAGCGCACCAGCGAGGTCACGTCGAGTTCGGTCAGGACGTCGCCGTTGACGACCAGAAAAGGGTCGGTGAGCGAAGCGGTCCGAGCGGCGTATCCGATCGCTCCCGCCGTGTCGAGCGGCGAATCCTCGACCACGTACTTCAGTGCCACCCCGGCGCAAACCCCGCCAGGGTAGGCCTCCAGGAACGCGTCGGGCCGGTAACCGAGGGAGAGTATGGCCTCGTCGACGCCGTGGCCCGCCAGCCAGTGGACGACCCGCTCGAGCATGGGGCGCCCCCCCACGGGCAGCATCTGCTTCGGCGTCCTCAAGGTCAAGGGACGCAAGCGCGTGCCCTCACCCCCGACGAGGACTATTGCCTTCACGGTTGGGGAGCTTCAGCCCTTGGCCGTGGTGGACGGGGTCGGAACCGTGGTGGCCCCGGTGGCCGGCGCCGTCGTGGTGGTCGTCGTCTGTGACGCCTGGATCTTCTTCAGCGCGTCTTGGACCGAGGTGGGGGGGACCGGGATCTTCGCGGTATCGGACGAGGGAACGAAGGCGATGGTCAGCATCTCGTCGTTGGCGAGGGGGACATTGCGGGGGTCCAGCTTCGGGAGCTGGTTCTTGGAGCCGTCATAGAGCTGGCCCGCCTGGTCGCCCACGTAAGCGAACTGCTTCACGTAGACGTGGCCCGGCTTGCCCTCGCAGGACTCGCCGTCTTGGTACAGGTGGCCCCCGGGCACCTTCAGCTCGGCCGCGTTGAGCGTCATGCCGACCGCACTGGCGAACTTGCCGAGCGTGGCATTCTTGCCGGCCGAGGCCTTCACGGTTGGGGCGATGTCGATGATCCCCTCCGTCCGGGTGGTGATGCCCTCGGGGTCAGCGGACTTGATGCTGATGGCGGGCAGGAACTGCCCGCAGGCATACACCGCGTACCCCTCGTTCCAGACGGTGCCGACAGTGGGTGGGGTGCCGCCGGCGTTGTTGATCAGACCGAGTCGGCGGTCGCGGCTCGTCCATGTGGCTAGGACACCGAGGACGACGATGAGGGCAATGATCCCGAAGTAACCCCAGGGCGTGGTGCGCCGGTAGGTCCGACCCCCGCCGATGCGCACGGCGCGAGCGACTTTCTTGCTGGAGGAGGCTTTGCCCATCGCGTGGGACAGGGTAGCGGGGTTCAGGTACCTAGCCCAGCCAGCAAGCGGCGGGCTGCAACGACCCCGAGGCGGGCCATCAGCCCGACGAATACGACCGGCAGGGCAGCCCGGCGGGCGCCGGTGCTCGTCCTCCAGGCGAAGCGCCACATGGACCGGTGATGGGCGGCCAGCATCCGGTATGGGTGCAGGTCGGCCGACACCCCCTGGGTGTGGACCACTTCGGCAGCCGGCTCGTAGCCGATCTGCCACCCGGCCCTCCCGAGGCGCCAGCACAGGTCCACGTCCTCCATGTACATGAAGTAGGAGGGGTCGAACCCTCCCACCGCGTCCCATGCCTGGCGGCGGATCAGAAGGCACGCCCCCGAGATCCAATCCACCGTGGCCCGCTCGCCATGGTCCCAGTCGAGGAGGCGGTAGCGCCGGGTGAACCGGTTGCGAGGGGCTACCTGCCCGAGCAGGCCGTGCCCGAAGGCATCGACCAGGTCGGGGAAGGTCCGGGCGGAGGGGTACAAGGAGCCGTCCGGGTTGGCGATTCGCGGGCCGGCGGCCCCGAGTCGGGGATCGGAGTCCAGCCAGGCGGCCAGAGCCTGGACCGTTCCCTTCTTGACATCCAGGTCGGGGTTGCACACGAGGAGATAGGTCGCTCCGGCCACGGCGGGGTCGGCCGCTCCCTTGTTGGCTGCTCTGCCGTAGCCCAGGTTGGCCCCGCTGTCGATCCAGACCACCCCGGCGTCCTCGGCAACCAGCCGGGAGTCGTCACAGGATGCGTTGTCCACGACCACCACCTGGTCCAGCCCTTCGGCGGCCAGGGAGCGCAGGCAGGCCGGCAAGTGCGAGGCGGCGTTGTAGTTGACGACGATGGCGGCCACCGGGCCGGGCCGGTTCACCTGAACCATTCGCCCCTAAACCATGCCCCTAAACCATGCGATGGTGCGGGCCAGGCCCTCCTTCACCGGGGTGGTCGCCTCCCAGCCCAGCACGGTGCTGGCCAGGGTGAGGTCGGGACGGCGCTGCGACGGGTCGTCCGCGGGACGGTCCCGGAACTCGATGGGCGAAGATGATCCGGACAGCTCCAGGGTCATCTCGGCCAGCTCGAGCATGGTCAGCTCCTCGTCGTTGCCGACGTTGACCGGACCGGTGCAACCCGAGTCCAGGAGGGCGAGCAAGCCTCTTACCTCGTCCTCCACGTAACAGAGGCTGCGGGTCTGGGTACCGTCCCCGTAGACCGTGAGCGGCTCCCCCTTGAGGGCCTGGGTGACGAAGTTCGACACGACCCGCCCGTCGTCGGGGCGCATCATGGGCCCGTAGGTGTTGAAGATGCGGGCCAGGCGCACCTCCAGCCCGTAGCGGCGGCGGTACGCCATGGTCAGGGCCTCGCCGAAGCGCTTGGCCTCGTCGTAGACCGACCGGACCCCTACCGGGTTGACGTTGCCCCAGTACGACTCGGGCTGGGGGTGCACGGCCGGCTCGCCGTAGACCTCGCTCGTCGAGGCCTGCAAGAAACGGGCTCCGCTCGCTCGAGCTACCTCCAGGAGGTTGGCCACCCCGCGCGACCCTACTTCGAGGATCTCGAGGGCCAATGGGCCGAAGTCGGCCGGCGACGCCGGGCAGGCCAGGTTGATCACCGCGTCGAAGCGGCCCTGGACCGGCACGTGGCGGGCCACGTCCGCCTCCACGAAGGTCAGGCCCCGTTTGGTCAGAGGCTCGACGTTGCCGGCCGAGCCGGTGAGGAGATTGTCGACGCAGACGACCTCGTCGCCCCGCTCCAGGAGGAGGGCGCACATGTGGGCGCCTATGAAGCCGGCGCCGCCCGCGACGAGGATCCGACTCGGCATCAGGAGCGCCCCATCCCGAAGTAGGCAAAGCCGGCCGCCCGGGCGTCACCAGGCTGGAACATGTTGCGGGTGTCCACCACCGCCGCCTGGGCCATGGCGGCGGCCGCCCTCCCCAGGTCGAGGCGGCGGAACTCGGGCCACTCGGTGAGCACCACCAGAGCAGAGGCACCCGTGCAGGCCTCGTAGGGGTCCTCGCACAGCTCGATGTCGAGGCCCTGCAGGTGGCCGTGGCCGGGGGCGGGCCGGGTCGGGTCGAAGGCCCGCACCCGCGCCCCCCGGTCGGCGAGCCGGGCCACGACGGCCAGGGCCGGGGACTCGCGCAGATCGTCGGTGCCGGCCTTGAAGGTCAAACCCCATGCCGCGACAGCGACCCCGGCCAGCCTTCCTCCAGCGGCCTGCTCGACCTGGCCGGCGACCCAGTCGAACTGGGCGTCGTTGGCCACCACCACCTCACGGAGCAGGGCGAAGTCGTACCCGTGCTGCGCAGCGATCCTTATCAGGGCGTTGATGTCCTTGGGGAAGCAGGATCCGCCCCACCCGGGGCCCGGCGCCAGATGGTCGGCACCGATGCGCCGGTCGAAGCTCATCCCGCGGATCACATCGACCGCATCGGCACCTACCGCGGCGCACAGGTTGGCGATGGCGTTGACGAAGGAAACCTTCGCGGCGAGGAACGCGTTGCACGCGTACTTGATGGTCTCCGACGACGCCGGGTCGGTGATGATCACCGGGGTATTCAAAGGCTCGTACAGCTCGGCCAACCTCTCCCCCGCACCGCGGTCGTCGCTGCCGATCACCACCCGGTCGGGGTGCAGCCAGTCGTGGACGGCGGTGCCCTCCCTCAGGAACTCGGGGTTCGACACTACGGCCGTGTCGGGGCGGCCCAGCGCAGCCACCACCTTCCCGGCCGACCCCACCGGGACGGTCGATTTGGTCACCACTACTGCGCCAGGCTTCAAATGTGGGGCTATCTGGGCCGACGCCTGCTCCACGAAGCGCAGGTCTGCGGCGCCGTCAGCCCCTTGGGGGGTGGGGACGCACAAGAACACGAAATCCGCGCTGGCGGCCGCCTGGCCCGAGTCGGTGGTGAAGGAGAGCCGGCCCTCGGCCAGGCCCTCGCGGATCAGCTCGTCGAGCCCTTCT
>JAFAWZ010000165.1 GCA_019241495.1 Acidimicrobiales bacterium
CTTCCCGTCGAGCGAATGACCGATGAGGCACTGCTTGACGGTCTCGGCGCGGGAAGCCCCGACGCCGCCCTGGCCTTCGTGCGCCGATTCCAGGCCCATGTCTACGGCGTGGCCCTGGCTCTGGTGGGCGACGCGGCCGCGGCCGACGACGTGGCCCAGCAGACCTTCGAGCGGGTGTGGCGCCGCTCGTCGACCTTCGACGCCCATCGGGGCAACGTCCGAGCCTGGTTGACCACGATCACCCGCAACCTGGCGGTCGACACGCTGAGGGTCCGCCGGCCCGAACCTGTCGATCCGACCGACCTCATACGCCTCCTTGGTCCGGGCCGGGACGAGCCCGAGACCGGGTCGCTGCGAAACGAGTCGCGTGACATGTTACGGAAGGCCTTGCGGCGGCTGCCGGCGGAACAGGCCCGGGCGCTCGTCATGGCAGGCGTCTACCGCATGACCGCCCAGGAGGTGGCCGAAGCCGAGAAGATCCCCTTGGGCACAGCCAAGACCCGCATTCGAGCCGCCATGATCAAGGTGCGCCAGGAGCTCTCTGCTTTGGAGGCGAGTCATGAGTGAGGTGACGTGCCGCGAGGTGCGCCTGGCCGCCACGGAGTACGCCCTCGGACTGCTCTCGTCCGCGGACGCGGCAAGGATCGCCGCTCACATGCTGCGCTGCCCCGACTGCCGGGGAGACATCGAGGATCAGCGCCTCCTCGGTGATCGGTTGTTGGATCTGGTACCCGACGTCGAGCCCCCTCTCGGGTTCGAGGACAGGGTCCTGGCCCGGGTGTCACGCCATCACACTTCATCATGGCATCGGTCATCACGGCGCCGGCCCGTGCCCGCCATGTTGGTGGCCGCCGTGTTGATCGTCGTGGCCGCCGCGCTCACGACGGTCAGCCTGTTGCCCGGCGCCAAGCATCCCCGTCCCGCCGAGGTGGCTGCGGCGCTCCACCAGGGCAGCCGGCAGGTGGGATCGGTGTATATCGGCGGGCACCCCATCTGGATGTCCATGACCGTCGACCAGCTCGACGCTACGGGGACGCTCACCTGCCAGCTGGTCGAGCGCGGGGGCGGAGTGGCCACCGTCGGGACCTTCGAGCTGGTCGACGGGCGCGGTTACTGGGGCGGCCCCGAGCGGACCCCACCGGCCCAGGTGATCGGAGCCCGGCTCATCGGTCCGAGCGGCCAGGTTCTCGCCACCGCTTCGTTCTCCGGTGCCACGGCGGGCGCCTAGACGACAATCCACCCGGCGAATCCACTACTCAACGAATCCAGGGCGTCCACGAACACGTGTTCGGGTCTAGCATGGGGGAATGGTCGACTTGCTTTCGGGTCCGACGCTCCAGCCCACCTGGGCCGGGTCGCCGCTCGAGGGCTTCCATCCAGCCGTGGAGCGCTGGTTCATGGGCCGTTTCCCGTTGGGACCGACCGAGCCGCAGGCGCTGGGCTGGCCTTTGCTCCGGGCCGGTCTCGACACCCTGATCGCGGCGCCCACCGGTTCCGGGAAGACGCTCGCCGCGTTCTTGGTCGCCATCGACAGCCTGTATTGGGCCCACGACGCGGGCGAGGACATCAGTCGGGGCACCCGGGTGCTTTACATCTCGCCCTTGAAAGCATTGGCCGTAGACGTGGCCGAGAACCTGCACACGCCGCTTCGGGGCATAGCCGAGGAGGCCAGCCGGTCCGGTCTGGCACCTGCTCCGATCCGCGTCTCGGTACGCACCGGTGACACGACGGGTGGAGAGCGCAGCGCCATGCTGCGCCGGCCCCCGACCCTCGTCGTGACGACACCCGAGTCCCTCTACCTTCTGCTCACGAGCGGGCCGGGCCGGGAGGCCCTACGAACCGTCTCGACGGTCATCGTCGACGAGATCCACGCCGTGGCGCGCGACAAGCGAGGTGCCCACCTGGCCGTGAGCCTGGAGCGCTTGGAAGCACTGTGCGCCTCTCGACCGGTACGTGTCGGGCTGTCCGCGACCCAGCGCCCGATCGAGACGGTGGGCCGGCTTCTGGTCGGTGACCGCCCGCTGCCGGCCATCGTCGACTCGGGGCATCAGCGCCTTCTCGACCTGGCTCTCGAGCTGCCCGACGGTGAGCTCGAGGCAGTCACCTCCCAGACCCAGATGGGTGACGTGCTCGACCGGATCTCCCATCTGGTGAGCGGGCACCGCACCACGTTGGTCTTCGTGAACACCCGGCGGCTCGCCGAGCGGGTCGCTCACCAGCTCGGGGAGCGGCTCGGCGACGACGCCGTCGCGGCGCACCACGGCAGCTTGTCGAAGGAGCGCCGCTATCGAGTAGAGGCGAGACTACGGGCCGGCGAGCTACGCGCCCTGGTGGCGACCGCGTCACTCGAGCTGGGCATAGACATCGGCCCGGTCGAGCTGGTCTGCCAGCTCGGTTCGCCCCGGAGCATCGCCACCTTCCTGCAGCGGGTCGGCCGTTCCAACCACACCCGTACCGGGACGCCCAAGGGGCGGTTGTTCCCCCTGACGCGCGACGGGCTGGTCGAGTGCGCGGCGTTGCTTTCGGCCGTGCGGGCCGGACGCCTCGACGCCATAGTCCCGCCTCGCATGCCCCTGGACATCGCGGCCCAGCAGGTAGTGGCGGAGGTGGCGGCCCGGGAATGGGGTACCGACGCCCTGTTCGAGCTGCTCCGCCGGGCCACCCCCTATGCCGGCCTGACCCGGGCTCAGTTCGACGAAGTGCTGGAGCTGGTGTCCGAGGGCATACAGACCGGAAGGGGCCGCCGGGGGGCGTATCTCCACCACGACCGGGTGAACGGCGTGGTCCGAGCCCGCAAGGGAGCCCGCCTGGCGGCGGTCACCTCGGGCGGCGCCATCCCCGAGACAGGTGACTATCGCGTCGTGGCCGACCCCGACGAGGCCTTCATCGGCACTGTCAACGAGGACTGGGCCGTCGAATCGTCGGCCGGCGACATCTTCCTGCTCGGCAGCCACTCGTGGCAGATACGTCGGGTGGAGTCGGGTGTGGTGCGGGTGAGGGACGCCGGCGACACGCCCCCGACCGTACCGTTCTGGCTCGGCGAGGCCCCTGCCCGCACCGCGGAGCTGTCAGCGGAAGTGTCGTCACTGCGAGCCCGGGTCGAGTCCTTCCTCCTCTGTGGGGATCCT
>JAFAWZ010000097.1 GCA_019241495.1 Acidimicrobiales bacterium
TCCTGATTCCAGGCGTTGACCGTGTCTTGGGGGCAAATTGACCGGCACCGTCCACCATCTATGTGGGCGTTCGGGCTTTGCTCGGCGCCCCGGCCCGGTCTGTCGTGGGAAAGGGGCGGCAGTCCGGGCCACCGACAAGGCCTTAAAGCCCGAGGCGATAGCGAACGATAAAGACCCGGGAGCCTTCGGCTTCTAACTCAAAAGTAGGCCGGCGCTCTCCGCACTTCCCCTCCAGGCGGAGGGCGCTGGCCTTAGTCTTTACCGAACCAGCGGAGCCTCCGGACGGCGGCGAATTGCCGCTTCTCGTCGGCGCCCTCCATCGAGGGTGGGGTGAACAAGGCGATTGGCGCAGGTCCTGACAAAAAGTTGACGTTCACCTTGCCGATCGTTTGATTGCCCATCTCGACGTAGCAGACGATGTCACCGGCGAAGGGGGGAGCCGGCGGGCCGCCCTTCACCTTGGCGACCAGCACGTCAGCAAGCGTGGATGCCTCTCCCTCCGCGATGACCCCCGCTCTCGGCACCGGAGCGCTCGTGATGTCGCCGACCGCGTAGACATCCGGGAACTTCGTGGCGAAGGTGGCCGGGTCCACGGCAATCCATCCGTCGTCGGTGAGACCGGACTCGACTACCACAGGCGGGGCCCGGTGCACCGGTACAGCCAAGAAGAGGTCGAACGGCAACGCCCGACCGTCTCGCAGTTGGACAACCCGTCGTTCGGGGTCCAGCCCGTCGACCCATGTGCCGTGCGAGTACTGGATCTCCCGTTCGTCACACAGGCGGAGAATGGCGTCGGAAACCTCATCGGAGATGGGGATCGGCTTGGGCATCGGGGTGAGGAGGGTGATCGTGCAGGCCTGGCGAACCCCTCGTCTGGTCAAGAGATCGTGCAGCATGAACGCCGTCTCATACGGTGCGGGCGGGCACTTAAAGAAGCCGCCAAGCACGCCAATCACGATGTCACCCCCGTCGATACGGGCCAGGGTGTCGCGCACGCCTGCCGCCCCCTCGGGGGAGTAGAACTCATGGCCGCATTCGGCCAGCCCGGGGGTGGCCTCCACGTCCAGGTCGGCGCCCAGGGCGACTACCAAGATGTCCGCTTCGTGGGTTCCCTTGTCGGTGACGACCCGCCTGCGTTCGGCGTCGATGGCCGTCACCTTCTCCTGACGGAATTCGACGTTGGGCTTGGCGATGTCCCGATAATGGAGATGGACTTCTTCGAAGGTGCGCCGCCCGAACATCACATCGAGCTTCGAGAACCCGAAGACGAAGGAGTCGGCTTGGTCGATGAGTGTGACGCGCACCTCATCGGCAAGTTCTTCGGCCAGCCGGGTGGAGAGCTCGAGGCCGCCGAACCCTGCTCCGAGGATCACGACCCGGATGGGCACGACCTAGCTCGGCTGGGGCACGATGCGAATGTAGGGCTTGGGTGCCCTCCAGTCGCCGAAGATCTCTTTGGCCTCGTCGTTGGACACCGACCCCGAGATGATGACGTCCTCGCCTTGCTTCCAGTTCACGGGGGTCGACACCCGGTGCTTGGCGGTCAGCTGGAGCGAGTCGATCACCCGGAGGACCTCGTCGAAGTTGCGACCGGTCGTCATCGGGTAAACCAGGATGAGCTTTACCTTCTTGTCCGGTCCGATGACGAAGACGTTGCGAACTGTCTGGTTGTCCGCGGGCGTGCGAGACTTGGCGTCTCCTGTGGTGCCGGCCGGCAGCATCCCGTACAGCTCGGAGACCTGGAAGTCGGAGTCGCCGATGATCGGGTAGTTGGGTCGGGCTCCCTGGGTCTCCTCGATGTCGTCTGCCCACTTCCGGTGGTCGTCGGTCGCGTCCACCGACAGGCCGATGATCTTCACGTTCCGGCGCGCGAACTCCGGTTCCAGCTTCGCCATGTAACCAAGCTCGGTGGTGCAGACCGGGGTGAAGTCCTTGGGATGCGAGAACAGCACCGCCCAGGAGTCCCCGATCCAGTCGTGGAACCGGATGGGCCCTTCGGTGGTGTTCGCCTCGAAATCAGGTGCCGTGTCGTTGATCGACAGTCCCATTCAGCTCTCCTTTTGTCCGTCCCTTCTGAGGTTCAGACCATAGTCCCGTGAGGAGAACTACCGGCGAGCCGGGGAACAAATCGGGTGGAGGCCGGGGTTGGAAGGCAACGATGAGTGAAGCTGGCACGTTTTCGCGCGGGCGGACCACCCCCGACTGGATCATCCTGGCCATCGCCTGCGTGGCGCAGTTCATGGTGGTCCTGGATGTGTCGATCGTGAACGTGGCCCTCCCATCCATCGGCAAGGACCTGCATTTCAGCTCCACCGGGCTCCAGTGGGTCGTCAACGCCTACGTCCTCACCTTCGCCGGCTTCCTGCTCTTGGGCGGTCGGGCCGCCGATCTGTTCGGGCGGCGCAGCGTGTACTTGTTCGGTCTGGCCGTGTTCACCGCGGCCAGCCTGGTGGGCGGGTTCGCCCAGAGCTCGGCCTGGCTCACCGCAGCCCGGGCTGTCCAGGGGGTCGGGGGCGCCTTCTTGTCCCCGGCGACCCTGACCATCATCGTGACCACTTTCTCCGGCGCCCGCATGGCCAAGGCGCTGGGCATGTGGAGCGCGGTCGCGGGTGGGGGCGGCGCGGTGGGATCCATTCTCGGGGGCGTGCTGACTGCGGAGATCTCGTGGCGGTGGATCCTGTTCGTGAACATCCCGATCGGCATCGCCGCCGGTGCTGCGGCGGTCGCCTACCTGACCGAGGCCAGGCGCGAAGAGGGGGCGAGCGCCGGGCGCCGCCTGGACGTCACCGGAGCCGTCACCGTGACGGCCGGACTCGGAGCCCTGATCTACGCCATCGTCGGTACAGACACCCATCCGTGGGGTTCGAGCCACACCCTGCTCTTCCTCGGGGTGGCGGCCGTCCTGCTCGCTGCGTTCGGGTTCACCCAGGTGAAGGTGGCGTCTGTTCCACTCGTGCCGTTTCGGTTGTTTCGCTCCCGGCCCGTCTCCGGAGCGAACATGGTCATGTTCCTGGTGGGGGCTTCCTTTTTCTCCTTCTGGTACTTCTTGACCCTGTACATGCAGACCGTGCTCGGGTATTCGGCCCTGAAGGCGGGGATGGCCTTCTTGCCCATGGCCATCGCCATCATGATCGGGGCCCAGGCCAGCTCCCGCGCACTTCCGCGCCTCGGCGTGAGACCTCTACTCCTCACGGGGACGGCCATCGGCGGTGCCAGCTTCGTCTGGTTGGCCCAGATCCACTCCCACGGTTCCTACTGGGCCCATATCTTCGGTCCGGCCTGCCTGATCTCGTTCGCCCTCGGGGTGCTCTTCACCCCGCTCGCCGCAGCCGGCACGTCGGGGGTTCACTACACCGAGGCGGGTCTGGCCTCAGGGGTGCTGAACACCTCGCGCCAGATGGGCGGCTCGGTCGGCCTGGCCGCGCTGGCCACGATCGCGGTGGACCGCACCCACGGCCTGCTCCGCTCCGGCGGCGTCCACGCCAACACCGCCTCGGCGATGACGTCGGGCTACGCCCGGGCGTTCGTCATCGCGGCGATCTTGTGCGTGGCCGCCTTCGCGTTGTCCTGGATTGTCCCCTCGATCCAGGCCAGGCGACCCGCCACCGAAGAGGTGCTGGCGGTCGAGCCCGCCATAGAACCCGCATAACAGCTCGGCCGTCACGGCCAGCTCACCCATCTTTCGATGTCGATGCCTATGAGCGGGCCGTCGAGCGCGACTGTCGCGTACTGGTCGTACTTGGCCAGCAGCAGCTCCTGGGCCCGGTTCGACTCGGCCTGTGATTGGACCAGCCGGGCCAGGCCATCCATCCGCACCCACCACAGGGCGGTCCAGTCGTCGTCGTAATGGTCGACCAGCAGGCAGGCGGCCGGATGGACCAGGAGGTTCTGGACCCGGCGCAACCAGGGCGTCGACTTGGGCTTGCCGTCGACCGCGGTATATGCGACCTCACCACTCAAGGCGAAGCAACACGGAACCAGGTGCGGCTTGCCATCGGGCGTGACCGTGCCGAGCCGGGCGAGGGGAGAAGACACGGCGCGCTGCCGGGCGGTGGGCAGGTCCATCTCGGCGCGACGGTAGCCCGGTCGCAGACGCTCAGGAACCCAGTGCGCCTAGGAACGCAGTGTGTAGCCCCGGCGGTGGACCGATCGGACGGCGTCGCCGTGGCGGCCGAGACGCTTGCGCAGCCGGGCGATCCCGACTTCCACGGTGTGCGGGTCGGTGATGTCTCCGCCCCAGACCGCTCGGAGCAGGTGTTCCTTGGTGAACACGGCGCCCGGCCGACCGGCCAGGGTGGCCAGGAGGCGGGCTTCGGTATCGGTGAGCAGCACCTGGTCGGCGCCGACCGTCACCGATGTGCCGGCCAGGACCATGACAGCCGGACCGAGCGGGACCGTCATGCGCCGTTCCATCAGCCGTTCGGCGACGGTTCGTACCAGCGGTCCGAGCCGGTAGGCGTCGGGCTGCACCAGGTGGGCCGAGAGGAGCCCCTCGGCCCGGGCCGCGTCGGCACACACCGGTCCTACGCAACCGACCACGGCGCGCCCGTCGGTCAACGCCTCCTTCAGCTCATCGTCGAGACGATGGCGGGCGGCTATGGCCATCAGGTTCCGGATCGCCGGGCCGGCCGTGAACGTGACGGCGTGCACCCGTCCGCCGATGATGCCTTCGACGAGCCGGAACGTCGGCGTCTCGTCCTCGGGCAGAGTCCACTGGTAGACGGGGACCACTAGCACCTCCGCTCCGGCTTGGCGTAGGCGTTGCAGCTCGGGGGAGTGGCCGCTGCCATCCACCTGGACGACCACCCGGTCCCCAGGGGTGAGAGTCTGAAGGACCAGGTCCACCACCTCGCTCAGCCGTTCGGTGCGGGCCCGGGCTTCCACGGCCAGGCCGGCGGCGTGGATGGCCCCTGAGGCCTTGGGGCCCCGGGCGTAGATCCGGCACCGGCCGAGGGCGGTCTCGAGGGCCCGGCCCACGCCCCAGCTGTCC
>JAFAWZ010000307.1 GCA_019241495.1 Acidimicrobiales bacterium
CGGGCCACCGAGTCGGCATCGGTGACGTCAGTGGGCACGGCGATGGCAGCACCGCTGTGGTTCAGCTCGTTGGCTAAAGTGGTGAGCGGATCGCGGTCACGAGCGGCGAGGGCAACCGATGCCCCTGCCCGCGCGAAGGCTCGGGCCACCGCGGCCCCGATTCCCCGGCTGGCGCCAAGGACGATGGCAACCTTGCCTTCCAGGGGCGCGTGGGCTTCGAATCCGGCTTCCATGAGGACACTCCTCTGTTGTGACGGTCGAGGCTCTCGACGAGTGCGATGAGCCACGACAGGATGGACACTCCGACGGCTAGCAGCGCCCGGTCTTTCTTCGATAGACCAGTCGGCGCGTCGACCCCGTGGCCGATACGGAAGGCTGTCATGTCGCCGTGCTGTTCCGCCTTCTGATGAGAACCACGGCGGCGCCGAACAACAGCGGAAGGACCGCAACGTGGTAGATGATGTCGAGTAGGTCTCCACCGCCGGCGGTGAAGGTCAAGCCGACCACGAATCCGACGGCGGCGAATCCGATGGCTGCGAGCGCGACGGATCGAGCATGTTCACCGAAGCGCGCGACCGCTAGCGCTCCCCCCGCCAGGATCGCGCCGATCGCGGCTTCGGCGACTCCTGCGTCGGCCGCGTTGAAGGCTGCGGAGCGGCCGTGAATGCCACCGGAGAGATGAAGCGCCGACAAAACGCCGAGGGTCGCCGCGACGCCTGCCATCACAATGGCGATACGCCGCATCGTGATCGGGGACAGCGCCGGCCTGCGGTCTCCGCTGGTGGCGGTCACCAGCGTGGCGCCGGACGGGGCAGGGCCGGTCATGATGTCGCCTCCGCCGCCGATGCGGAGCGGCGCGTGGGGAGCAACGCCCCAGCGCCGATCATCCAGCCCAGGCCGCCGAAGCGTGCGATCGGAAGCAGGAAGTCGGCCCCGTTGGCTACCAGGGACAAGGTTGAGACCTCGGCCAGTACCGCTACGGCCAGTCCGGCCATCCACAGCCCTCGGGGCAGTAGGCGGCCGAAGGCGGCAGGCACCGCCATTCCGGCGATCAGCAGACCGAAGGGAACAACGAACCCGGGCCCGCCGGTGGCGAAGGCGAGACTGTGTAGGGCGCGCACGACCCCGTCAACGGAGGAGACAGTCGGCTGGGAGAGCGTCCAGCTGGTCAGGGCGGAGAGGCCGAGAAGGCCGGCCGACAGGATCCCCCCGGCGAGGGCGATGGTCGCGCCGGGGGCGCGAATGCCGAGGTTCCGAAGCCGCGCCGAGGCCGTCGCCGCGTAGATCAGGAGGGGGACGCCAGAGGCGAACTGGAGGAAGGCCCCCGCCCGGACCGCCCCTTCGTGGTCGCGGAAGTACCCGAGGATGGTGCTGGCCGAGGCGAATGGCGACGGATAGGTGCGTCCCGCCATAGCGGTGCTGATGACCAGACTGGCCAGGAACAGCACCAGCGAGACGACGCCGAGCCCCAACAAGGACGGCCCACCCTGGCGCTGGCGATGTCGGATCGGCTGGGTGGTTGTTGTGGTTGCGGTCACTTGGCTCTCTCTCCTTCTTCGGGTAGGGTCGGACACGGCCGAGATAGTTACTCTACATAACGCTTACAAAGTATAACCATTTGTGGACGCATATGATTCCCGGAATGAACAAAGCTCGTCGGCCCCAGGCACCCCGTGTCGGCTCTGCGGAGGGCCCACCCGGGGGAAGCGTGGTCTTCCTGCTCTCCAGCCTCGGCTTCGCCGCCAGTCGCGCCTTCCAAGATGCCCTTGCCCCGGTGGGCCTAACCCCCCGCCAGTTCGCCCTGATGAACCTGGTAGCGACCTCCGAAGGCATCTCCCAGGGCGTCCTGACCCAGCCGCTCGGCATTCCCGCCAGCCGCCTGGTAGGCATCGTCGATGAGCTGGAGAACAAGGGCCTGATCGAGCGACGACGCAACCCCGAGGACCGTCGCTATTACGCCCTGCATCTCACCGCCAAAGGCCGCGCCACTCTGAACCGTGCACGTCGAGTCGCACGCGACAACGAGGAGCGGTTCTGCACTCCACTCGAGCCATCCGAACGGGAACCGCTGCTCGAATCCCTGCGTCGTCTGGCCGCCGGCCAACAGCTGCCACTGGGAGTCCACCC
Organism: Acidimicrobiales bacterium; assembly: GCA_019241495.1. GTDB lineage: Bacteria > Actinomycetota > Acidimicrobiia > Acidimicrobiales > Palsa-688 > JAFAWZ01. The sequence goes on from JAFAWZ010000307.1 coordinate 2,128, forward strand.
CGCGCTGGCGTCACCGGACGAAGACGACCACGGGCCCGCCCCGATGTGAGGGATGCAACGGCGGTACCCGATCGCCCCCCAGAGCCGGCGGTCGGGGATGATCAACTCCTGTGGTATCGGGCGAGCCCTGGCCGTCTTATTGGGATGGTGGTGAGGGAAGCGCCTGGCAGACTATAGGCAGTGGACCGCCCTCCCACGTCTCTGCAGCACCTGACGCCCGAGCTTCTGGAGGCCGGCCTGGGCTTCGTCCGCGAGTCTCCGGCTGATGACGGCATGCTCAAGTTGATCGTACGGCGGCCAGCGGTAGACCAGCGGGAGGTACTTGACACCGGCGAGTTGGACCTGGCCGTTGGGTTGGTTGGTGACAATTGGTGGACCAGGGGCAGCAGCTGCACGCCAGATGGATCGGCCGACCCCTGACGGCCAGCTAACAGTCATGAACTATCGGTGCGCGGCCGTGGTGGCTGGTTCCTCCGACCGGGTCCCGCTGGCAGGCGATCAGCTCTTTGTCGACCTGGACCTCAGCCAGGCACGACTGCCGGCGGGCAGCCGGCTGGCCATCGGCGGGACAGTCGTCGAGATCACCGCCAAACCTCATCGCGGCCGCGAGAAGTTCGCGGCACGCTACGGAGCGGCCGCTCTCCGCTTTGTCAACTTCGGCGCCGGCCGCGAGCTGAACCTGCGAGGACGCAACGCCCGTGTTGTCGTCGGCGGCACCATACGACGCGGCGACCGAGTGCATCGGCTGCCCGGGTCCCACACGTTGGAGGCCGCGCACGACGGGCTATCCACCGCCGAGCTTGACTCGGTAGAGATGCCGAGGACTCCATAAACCGACTACCGGCTTTATACGGGCCTATCAAGGCGCTGCGTGGTAGGG
>JAFAWZ010000029.1 GCA_019241495.1 Acidimicrobiales bacterium
ATCCAGTCCAGGGACTCGAAGTGGTGAGTGAAGTCGGGGCCACCTTCCACCGCGCCGAGCTGGTAAGCCCAGAATCCCAGCTCCCGACCGGCGGTCACCGAAGCATCCTTCTGGCGCAACGAGCCGGCTGCCGCGTTGCGGGGGTTGATGAAGGGCCGGCCCCCGGCTTCCACCTGGCGGCGGTTCAGCTCGTCGAAGGCGGGGACGGGCATGTAGATCTCGCCACGCACCTCCACTTGTTTGGGCGGCGACCCGGACAGGACCTCAGGGATGGCCGCGACGGTCCGGACGTTCGGCGTGACGTCCTCGCCCACCTCGCCATCGCCTCGTGTGGCCGCCCGGACCAGGATGCCGTCCTCGTAGAGAAGGCTCATGGCCAGGCCGTCGATCTTCAGCTCGCAGGTGTAGGCGACCGCGCCGGAGATGAAGCGGTCCATCCGCTTGGCCCAGGCGAGCAGCTCCTCGTAGCTGTTCGTCTTGTCCAACGACATCATGGGTGTCAGATGGCGGACCTCGGCGAAGAGCGCGGACGCCGTGCCGCCGACGGTCCGGGTGGGTGAGTCGGGAAGGGCGAGCTCGGGATGGAGCCGTTCGATGTCGGCCAGCTCGGCGACGAGGGCGTCGAACTCGGCGTCGGTGATCTCCGGATCGTCGTCCACGAAGTAACGCCGGTTGTGATACTCGATCTGCGCCCGCAGTTCGGAAGCACGCTGGGACCGGTCCGTCGAGCTCACCCTTCGAAGATACCCAGGGGGATGTGACTAGGCCACGAGAGCGGGGCCCCCGCCTACCACCGCGTCCCCGCGGTACAGCACGACGCTCTGGCCGGCCGCCACCCGGCGCACCGGCCGACCGACCAGTACGCGACCGGCAGGTGACCACCGGGCCGGCTCGGGCTGCCCGTGGGCGCTCATCTGGACCTCCAGCCCCTCGTCGGGGTAAGGCGGTCCGGCGACCCACGACATGGGTCCCACTGGCACCTCGGAGACGAGCAGATCGTCGAGTGAGCCGACCCGCACGGTGGCGGTCGGGACGTCCACGTCGACGACGTAGCGCCGCTCGCCGGGGGGGTGGGCCGAGCCGGCCAAACCCCTCCTCTGACCCACCGTGACCAGCTCTACCGCGGGGAGCGTACCCACCCGCCGACCCTCGGCGTCCACGACCTCGGCCGGGTGCAACGGGATGCGAGCGCGCAGGAATTCCTCGCGGCCCCCGGCGCGCGAGATGAAGCAGACGTCCTGGCTGTCGGCCTTGGCCGCGGTGCGCAGCTGGAGCTCTGCGGCACGAGCCCGCACATCGGCCTTGGTCATGGCCCCGACAGGCAGGATGACCCGCTTCAGCTGCTTCTGACCCAGCATGTGCAGGACGTAGGACTGGTCCTTGGCCTGGTCCGCTCCCCGGAGCAGGGCCGAGCCGCCGTCCGGACCGGTGGCGACCCTCGCATGATGACCGGTGGCGACCGCGTCGAAGCCGAGCTGGACGGCCCGGTCCAAGAACCGGTCGAACTTCAAGTGACGGTTGCACTCCACACATGGGTTGGGGGTGAGCCCGTCGGCGTGGGCCGCGACGTACGGGTCGACGACATGGCGGTCGAAGTCCTCCGAGAAATTGAAGACGTGATGGCTGATGCCCAGCTGCTGGGCCACCCTCTGGGCGTCGTCGACATCGGCCACCGAACAGCAGCCGCGGTCGGAAGACCCGCCCCATAGCTTCATGGTGGCTCCGACCGCCTCGTGCCCGGCCTCCAGCACCAGGGCGGCCGCTACCGACGAGTCCACCCCTCCAGACATGGCAACGAGAACCCTCATGCCGGCACCTCGGCGCGCAGCTCCCGGACCGCTTTGGCTATTACCGCCACCGCCTGGTCCACTTCGGCCTCTGTCGTGGACGGCCCAAGGGTCAGCCGGAGGCTCGAGCCGGCGTCACGCTTGGCCACGCCCATGGCCAACAACACCGGGCTGGGCTCGAGCGCCCCGCTCGCGCAGGCCGCCCCGGCCGACGCGCACACGCCGCTCTCGTCGAGCTTGAACAGAAGCGCCTCGCTCTCCAGCCCGCCAAAGCGGAGGTGGAGATGGCCGGGCGCCCTCACGGCGGGCTGGGCGGTCCATACCACTTCGGGAAGCGACGCGATGAGGCTCTGACCCAGCCGGTCCCGCAAGGCCTCCACTGTGGCCCGGCGGGCATCCTGCTCTGCTTCGATAGCCGCCACAGCCGCTCCGAGACCGGCGATGGCCGCGACATTGTGACTCCCGCTGCGGCGCTCGCGCTCCTGGCCTCCCCCGTGGGTGATGGGCGCCAGCTCCGCTCCTCCGCGAACGGCGAGCACCCCTACGCCCTGTGGGCCCCCGATCTTGTGCCCGCTGATGCTGATCAGGTCCGCACCTGCGGTGACGTGGGCCAGGTCGAGCCAGGCCGCGCCCTGCACCGCGTCGGTGTGGAAGACGGCACGGGGAGCCCACTTCCGGATCCTCGGTGCCAGCTCGGCCAGAGGCTGGATCACCCCGGTCTCGTGATTCACGAGCTGGATGGAAACCACGGCGACCTCACCGTCGAGCACCCGCTTGAGCGATCCTGGATCGACCACGCCGAGGGCATCGACCCCGGCTATGCGCGTCTCGCGCCCGCTGGCCCGGGCCGCCTGGATCACCGCGGGATGCTCGACTGCACTCACCACCACGGCACCGGGCCGTGAGGCGAGCGGCCCGAGGACGGCCAGGTTATCGGCCTCGGTTCCCCCGGAGGTGAAGATCACGCCGCCCGGCTCCGCACCGAGGAACGAGGCCACCACCTCCCGGGCGTCGTCGACCGCGGCGCGCGCCCTGCGGGCCACCTGGTGCGATCCGGACGGGTTCCCGAACCGCTCCGTCAGCCACGGGCGCATGGCTTCGGCTGTGGCCGCATGCCGGGGCGCGTCGGCGGCCCAGTCGAGGTAGACGGGCTGGTCGATTTCGACGGACATCGGTCTTCAGCGTACCGACCGGCCGGAGGTCTCCTTCTTCGCTCCAGGCGGGGGGCGCGCGCTCTTGCCATGCTACGGCGGTACGGTCGCGGGCGTGCGTTTCGACTGCCGCTACATTTCCCTGCCGTGAGCCAGCTTCGGCTCGATCCCCTGACCGGGCGGTGGGTCGTCATCGCAGGCGAACGAGCCCAACGGCCGTCGGACTTCCTGCCCCGCCGCCTTCCGGTCGAGGACGACCCCCTCCGCCCTTGCCCCTTCTGCCCGGACAAGGACCTGAGCATCTCCCCCGTCGTCGAACGCCTCGGGCCCGACGGGGAGTGGGAAGTGCGGGTAATTCCCAACCTCTACCCCGCTTTCAGTGGGAACGACCCGATGGTCGTCACCCATCTCGGGCCGGTCTACACCCAGGCGCCGGCCAGCGGCGTCCACGACGTCGTGGTGCTGGCGCCCGATCACAACGTCAGCTGGGCCGACCTCACCCACGAACACTCGGCGTTGATCATGTCGGCCATACAGGAGCGCATGCAGGAGCACTCGGTGATACCCGGCCTGCGTTACAGCCAGGCCGTCGTGAACTCCGGTCGGGAGGCCGGAGCGTCGATCGAGCACCCGCACGGCCAGCTGTTGTCGATGCCGTTCATCCCTGGCGAGGCGGCCAACGAGCTGGCCGGCTTCGCCCGCTTCCAGGGGAACTGCCTCTTGTGCGCGGTGATCGACGCCGAGGACGAGTCCGGGCACCGCATCGTTTTCGCCGATGACCGGGTCGTCATGCTGTGCCCGTTCTGGAGCGGTACTCCTTACGAGATGCTGTTGCTACCCCGGAGCCACGAGGCCCACCTGCACTCGGCAGAAGAGGAAGACCTGGCAGCCATGGGTCGATCCGTGCAGCGAGCCCTCGCCTCGCTGCGGTCTCGCCTCGGTGACGTGGCATACAACCTGATGTTCCACTCGGCCCCGTTCCGGACCAAGGCCGACTTCCATTGGCACGTCCACGTAGTAGCGAAGATATCCACCAGAGGCGGCTTCGAGATGGGCTCCGGGGTGCTGATCAACGTGGTTCCCCCCGAGCGCGCCGCCGACGACTTGCGCAGCGAGATCGCAGCCCACGCCTGACGGCATTGAAAAACTCGCGGCAGAGAGATACCGGCCGTTCGTACGGCTGAAAATGTCGTACGAGCGAATTCGAAATCGCGCCTGGGCGAACCCGGGTACGAACGGCCGGTATCTCTTTCGACGAGTTTTTCAACGACGCCTGACGGCGTTGAAACAGATCAGCCCGCCGCGGTGGTCGTCGATGTCGGGCTGGGCGCGCTCAACGCCACCACCTTGCCCGGTGTCAACGAGGCCCACGGTGTATCCCAGTCCATCACCCCGTGGTCGCCCGCCACGGCCGGCCGGGGGCTGCCCGTCACCTGGACCACGTCGCCGACCCGGCTGAAGTCGTAGAACGACTTGGCGTTGTCCGGGCTCAGGTTGATGCAACCGTGGGAAACGTTGGTGACCCCCTGGGAGCCGACCGACCAGGGGGCGGCGTGCACGTACTCGCCGCTGTCGGAGATATGGACGTCGTCATAGACGTATTCGTCGTATCCGGCGGGCGAGTCGACCGGGATGCCCACCGTGGACGACACCATGTGGACCACGCTCTGGCGATCGAGGACGATGTGGTCGCCATCCATGGTCGGGTAGACGTTGCTGCCACCACTAATCGGGTAGTTGGCGACAGTGGCCCCGTTCAACGTAACGGTCATGTAGTCGGTCTGGAGGTTGGCGGAGGAGATACGGGAGTCGCCGATGTTGAAGGTGTCGCTCACCTGGCCCGAACCCCACCGCCCGGCGCCGGCGTCCCAACCCGACAGGTCACCGGTGATCTGTATCTGCTCATGGGCGGGCCAGTACGCCTGGGGCCGGAAATGGAGCTCATGGGGGCTGTACCAGTACCAGCCACCCGGAACCGGCTGCGACTCCGCCACCGTGAAGTGCGACTCGACGGCCTGCTGGGCGGTGGCCGTGCTGATGTCGTGGTTGAACTGGACGACGATCGGCTGGCCCACCCCGACGGTCATGTCCGAGGTCGGGAACACGGTGGCCGTCACCTCGGCCACCGGAGTCAGCGTCGTGAAGCTCAATGTCTGTTGAGCCGTCACCCCGCCCTCGCCGAGGATGCTGGCGCTGACGGTGTAGGTCGTTGAGGGCTTGAGCGGCCCGGCCGCATCCCACTCGTTCGTGCCCGGCTCCTCGGTACCAATGAGCTCAGCGCCCGAAGGGCTCGTCACTTTGACATGAGTCAGAAATCCGACGGCGGCCTTGACCGAGACGGTTCCGTCGAGTGGCACCGCCGTCGCTCCCGATGCCGGGGTCACCGTGAGCCCGGCCAGCAGTCGGGCCTGCTCGGCCTCGGGCACCACGGCTGGAGGCTTGGCCGTCTCCTGGGCCTGCACGTTCGTGGCTCCGCCTTGGTGATCGGCGACCCACCACGCCGCTACGCCGCCGCCGGCCACTACAACCATTCCCGCTCCGAGCACC
>JAFAWZ010000167.1 GCA_019241495.1 Acidimicrobiales bacterium
CCGGGCAGGCGATGAGATCGACGGTGGTCCGCTCGCGTAGTCCGAGGGACTCGAGGAGCCCCCGCCCGGCCTTTGCCTCCTCCACAGGATCGGCGGTGAGCGAATAGCGGATCGTGTCGCCGATCCCTTCCGAGAGCAATGTGGCGATCCCGGCGGTGGCCTTGATGGTGCCCGCCGGAGGGGGGCCCGCCTCGGTTACCCCGAGATGGAGGGGATGGTCGGTGACTTCGGACAGCTGCCGGTAGGCCTCGATCATGAGCGGGACGTTGGACGCCTTCACCGAGATCTTGACGTCGTCGAAACCGACCTCGGCGAACAAGCCGAGCTCGATCTGGGCCGACTCGACCAGGGCTTCGGGGGTGGCGCCGCCGTGCTTTTCGTAGAGTCGCGGATCGAGGGACCCGGCATTGACCCCGATGCGGACCGGGACCCCCCGGTCCTTGCACTCCCGGGCAACGAGCTTGATCTCGTCTGCCTTGCGCAGGTTGCCCGGGTTCAGCCGGAGACAGTCGACGCCGGCTTCGAGGGCGGCAAGGGCCATCTCGACGTGGAAGTGGATGTCCGCCACGATCGGGACCGGGCTGCGGGGGACGATGCGGGCCAGGCCCTCAGCAGCTTCCTTCTCGTTGCAGGTGCAGCGCACGATGTCGGCGCCGGCCGCTTTCAGGGCGTATATCTGAGCGAGGGTGCCTTCGACGTCAGCGGTCTTGGTGATCGTCATCGACTGCACCGATATGGGCGCGTCCCCCCCGACCGGGACGGACCCGACCATCAGCTGTCGGGTCGGCCGGCGCGGGTAACGAGATTCCACGGTCGCCATGGCGTCGATGCTATCGGTCAGGTGCCCATCGACCTGATGTCCAGGAACATCGAGCTGAGCCCGATGAAGAGGATCGCGGCCAGCCCCAGGTACATGACCGGCAACAGGCGAGCCATGTCGACCCGATACTGCGGCCGGCGCAGGCCCCTCACTCCTTCGTACAAGCCGACCGCGACCCGCCCGCCATCGAGCGGAAAGACGGGGAGAAGGTTGAAGATGCCGATGAAGACATTGATGCTGGCCAGGAGCCAAAGCACGGTAGGCAGGCCGCTTCGAGCCGCCTGATGCAGCACTTTCGGCAAGCCGACCACCGATACGAAGCGGCTCTGGCTCTGGTCGGCCGCCTTCTGGCTCGACAGCATGTGGAAGTAGGAGCTGATCCCGTGGAAGCTGACCAGGTTGCCCAACGCGTCGAAGGTGCTGGCTCCGATGGCCACGAAGGCACCTCCAGCGTCGCTGATCGAGGCACCGAGGCCGGAATGCACTATCGCACTGATCTGGATGCCGAGAATGCCGACGTTCCCGCTCGGTAGGGCGTTGGGACCAGAAGCACGAAGAGAGTCCGAGGCAGCCGGCGTGGCGTCCAGTTGGAGGACCCGACCCTGTCGTTCCACCGTTAGGTCGAGCGGTTGGCCCGGATGCTTCTGAATGAACGAGGCCATGGCGGTCCAGGACGCGAAGTGCCGACCGTCGATCGCCACGATCCGATCCCCGACTTTCATACCGGCGTGCTCGGCCGGGCTGGCTCCGTTGGAGAACTGGAGGATCTGCGCGATCGGGTTGTTGGCCGGGATATTGGTGAGGTAACGGCCACTGTCGCCGGTCCAGAAGAACATGGCGAACAGAACCACGAAAGCAATGACGAAGTGGGTCGACGAGCCGGCGACGTCGATCAGTAGGCGCCGCCACAGCGGCGCCCGCCGGTAGGTCCGGGCCTCGTCGCCCGGGTCGACCTCCTCGAGGTTGTTCATGCCCACGATCCGGCAGTACCCGCCGAGGGGGAGAGCTTTGACCCCGTACTCCGTCTCTCCCCGACGCAGCGACCACATGCGGGGCCCGAAGCCGACGAAGAACTCGGTCACCTTCACCCGACCGGTCTTGGCTGCGATGAGATGACCAAGCTCATGGGCCACTATGCAGAGGATCAAGAACAAGACGAGGAGGACGGTCTCCCCGTAGCCGGCGGCGTAAGCAAGGCCGATGATGGCGGCCACGATGAGGATCAGGCGTAGGACGTCGGTGCGGGCAGAAGGATCAGACCGGGGGTCAGGTGATGGGGTCTCGGACGGGCGGCGGGTGGCCAGGCTCCACGGGTCCGATTCGACCGTCTCCCTCCAGCCGGTCCGTCCGACCGAGGTCACAGAAGCGAGGCGGAGCGCCGACCCACGGCCCGCCGGGCCAGGTCCCGGGCCTCGCGGTCGGCTTCCAGCACGTCCTCCACGGTACCGGGCGCCTCGGCGTTGCACTCGTCGAGGGCCGTCTCTATGACGGCAGGAATGTCAACCCAACGGATGCGGCCCTCCAAGAAGGCATCCACCGCGACCTCGTTGGCGCCGTTCAGCCAGGCCGGAGCGCAACCACCCATCTCCCCGGCTCGGTAGGCCAAGCCCAGGCAGGGGAAGGCGTCGCGATCGGGGGTCTCGAACTCGAGGGGGCCGATTCCCGACCAGTCGATGGCCCCGAACTCGGTGGCCAGGCGGTCGGGGTAGCTGAGGGCGTAGCCGATGGGCAGGCGCATGTCGGGCCGTGACAGCTGGGCGAGGGTGGCACCGTCGGTCGTCTCGATCATGGAGTGGACGATGGACTGGGGGTGCACGACCACCTCCACGGCGTCGTATCCAGAGCCGAACAGCTCATGGGCTTCGATCACCTCCAGCCCTTTGTTCATCAACGTCGACGAGTCGATCGTGATCTTCGGGCCCATCTTCCACGTCGGATGGGCCAGGGCCTCCTCCACGGTCACCTCGGCGAGGGATTGACGGGTCCGTCCCCGGAAGGGGCCTCCGCTGGCGGTGAGCACGATCCGCCTGAGTGGCGAGGCCGGCGGGTGGGGTAGCTGAGCCATCCCTTTGTCCCCGAGGATGGCTCGCAAACACTGGTGGATAGCGCAGTGTTCCGAATCGACCGGGACGATCTCGGCCCCTCCGCTGGCCCGGGCGACCTGTACCACCGGGCCGCCGGCGATCAGGGACTCCTTGTTGGCCAGGGCGAGACGCCGGCCCGCCCGCAGAGCCGCCAGCGTCACGGGGAGACCGGCGAAACCGACGACACCGTTGACCACCACATCGGCCGAGGTAGAGATGGCGGCGAGCGAGTCGGGACCGACGAGGAGCTCGGTGCCAGCTGGGAGCCGTTCGGCCAGCTCGGCGGCTCGGGCCGGATCGCCGAGCGCGACCAGATCGGGTTGGAGCAAAGCGGCCTGCTCGGCCAGGCGGTCCACCGAGCGGGCCGCGCCGATGGCGACGACGCGGAAGGCCCCCGGCGCGGCCCGGACCACGTCGATCGCCTGGGTGCCTATCGAACCGGTCGAGCCGACCAGGCTCACCGTACGCAACGTGGTCAGAGCTTGAACCAGGTGACCACGAAGTACGCGGCCGGGAGGGCGAGGAGTATCGAGTCGAAACGGTCGAGCAGCCCGCCGTGCCCGCCGAGCAGTCGGCCGGAGTCCTTGATCCCCAGATCTCGCTTCATCATCGATTCGAACAGGTCGCCGGCCGGGGCGATCAAACCGATCACCACCCCGAGGAGGAGCCCGTGCTTCATGCCACCCCAGGGGGCCAGCTCCTTGCCGATGATCAAGCCGGCTATCACCGCTCCGACCAGACCGCCGATGAAACCCTCCACGGTCTTGTTGGGGCTGATGTGCTCCGCGATCGGCCGGCTCCCGAGCACCCGGCCCACGGCGAAGGCGCAGATGTCGGCGGCCACCGCGACCACGACGGCGCCGAGGAATTCCCCTTGCCCGTGGCGCTGGGCCAGCATGACCGGTGCGAACGCGCCGAGCACGCCGACCCAGACGAAGACCATCACCGTCACCGCCACGTTGGCGAGCGGTCTAGCCTCCACGATGCCGAGCACGTACCACATCATGGCGCCGGCGAAAAGCAGCACGGTGACGATGGGTATGGCTCCGATCCCCTTCCAGTAGGCACCTCCCACCACCCCGGCGGTGGCGATCAAACCGAGCAGCGTGGCCGGCCGGAAGCCGGCTCCACGAAGCATGCTGTACGCCTCGGCGGCGGCCGCCACGATCACTACCCCGGCCAGGACCACGAGGGCCTTGGCCCCGATGGCGTAACAGATTATGAGCAGGACGATCAGGCCCAACCCGATCGCTACCCGGCCGCCCGCGTCGCCGCCCGCGGGCGGGTGCGGGGGGGTACGCGGCGGGGCGGTCCGCCGGGCGCCGCGCTCAGCTTGCGAGCCGGAGGCCCTTCCCGAGTGGGTGGGGCGGCTCTGGCGGGCCGACGGACGGGTTCCGGTGGGGGCGGCCAGCTCGGTCTCCACCGCGGGGGCGTCGCCGTCGGCGAGATCATCGGAGAAGTCCATCACCGGCTGGGCCACGGTGCGGCTCGTGACCCGTTCGAAGTCCTCGTCGAAGGAGTAGATGTCGGAGTGCGCCGACCGGCTCGAGTCCAGCGCTCCCACTCGCTCCACGTCGCCCACCAGATCGCTGATCTCCTCCGCATCATCCCAATCGTCGCCGTCTCGCCAGCGAACTCCGCGTGATCCCAGCGCCTTCCAAGCTTCCAGGTCGTCGTCGCCGGGCTCGGATTCTCCGTCCATGCGCAGTATTGGCACCTCACCGGTCGGCGGATCGGCCCAGTGCGGCATCTCGGGTGCTCCACTTGACACGGTTATGCCCTCCTCCGCGATGCGCACGTCTGGGAAATGGGCTACCGGGGCGTCCATCTCAGTGGTGCGATCCCCGGGGTCCCACCCGCCGCCGGGACCGGGATCCCAGGTCGACCCCGAGGCAGGCCCGGCAGTACCCGCCGGGTGGAGCGGTTGCGGAGGGACGCTGAGTGACGGGGCGGCGGGCGGCGGCGCAGGCGGGCTGGTCGAGGCTGGGTTGGTCCAGGCCGGAGACTCCGCGGCCGAGGCCGGAGACTCCATGGCCGACCAGGCCGATGGTCCTGGCGAGCGGTACTCGGACGACGACTCGTACGGATCGTACTGGTCACCGGGCGCGCCTGGCTCACGTGGCGCGGGGAAGCTCGCCTCCTCGGGCTCGGGCAGGTTCTGCTCGGCCGCCCCCCAACCGCCCGGGTCGGAGGAACGGCGGGGCGAGGCGAGGGGCGGCAGGGATACGGCTTCAGCGGGGTCCACCGAGTCGGGCAGGGGGAAACGGTGGGCCGGCCTGGGCCCGGACGGCACCGGCGGCACGTCGCCGAAGCGGAGCTGGTCATCGGGCCGACGCCCAGCAGCCTCACCTGCGTCGAGGGCGGCCTGGGCTTCCTCGGCCCGGATTATCCGTACCCCCTCGGCTGGTTGGCGCCCGGACCTCCCGCCCATGTCGTCGCGTTCGCTCACGGTGCCTCCTCAGACAGCTAGAAGCTCTTCCTCTTTGTGCTGCAGGTCCCGGTCGATCTCGGTCGTGTACTCGTGCGTGACACGCTCGAGGTCCTTCTCGGCCCGGTCCAGCTCGTCGCTCGAGATCTCTCCGTCCTTCTCGAGTGCTTCGAGATCCTTGCGGGCCGAGCGCCTCACGTTGCGGACCGAGACCCGCCCCTCCTCAGCCTTGTGGTGGGCCACCTTCACCATCTCCCGGCGGCGTTCCTCGGTGAGGGGAGGGAAGGAGAGCCGTATGACGCTTCCATCGTTGTTCGGGTTGACGCCCAGGTCCGAGTTCATGATGGCTTTCTCGATCGACTTCAAAGATCCCTTGTCGTAAGGGGTGATGACCATCAGTTTCGCTTCGGGCACCTGGATGCCGGCGAGCTGCTGCATCGGAACCTCGGAGCCGTAGTACTCGACCCGGAGCTTCTCGACCAGGGCAGGGGCGGCCCTACCAGTGCGTATCGAGGCGAACTCGCTGCGGGTGTGCTCGACCGCCTTGGCCATCTTGGCCCGGCTGTCCTCGATCACGGCGTCGATGTAGCTCTCCTCCATCAGTGGATCAGCGTACCGATCCGGTCCCCCTGGAGTGTGCGACGCAGGTTCCCCGGCTCCATGATCGAAAAGACACGGATCGGTAGCGAGTGCTCCTTGCACAAGGTGATGGCGGTCAGGTCCATGGCCCGCAATCCCCGCGAGATGACCTCGTCGAAGCGGATCTCCGGTATCAGCCGGGCTCCGGGATTGGTCTTGGGGTCCGAGTCGTAGACGCCGTCGGCTCCTCCATGTGTGCCTTTCAAGAGCGTGTCGGCCTCTATCTCGACCGCTCGGAGGGCGCCAGCCGTGTCGGTGGTGAAGAAGGGATTTCCAGTGCCGGCCGCGAAGACCACCACCCGGCCCTTCTCGAGGTGGCGTATGGCCCGCAACCTGATGTACGGCTCGGCTATCTGGGACATGCCTATGGCCGTCTGCACCCGGGTCGGCTGGCCCTGGCGCTCCAGCGCATCTTGCAAGGCCAGCGCGTTGATGACGGTTGCCAGCATGCCCATGTAGTCGGCGCTGGCCCGATCCATACCCGTCGCCGAGCCCGTAGCTCCCCGCCAGATGTTGCCCCCGCCGACCACCACCGCCAGCTGGGTACCGAGGTCGGTGCGAACTTCGGCGACCTCCTTGGCAATGCGTTCCACGACGGCACCGTCGATCGTCTCGTCCGCGGCGCCACTCGCGAACGCCTCACCGGACAGCTTCAGGACGACCCGCTTCCATGGTGGGGATTCAGTCACTTGGTCGCCAGCCTAGCCTTGGCCGCCGCCTCCGATGGGGTTCCGCTCGTCGGGGCTCCGCTTGTGGGGCGCACTCCGCGTCGGTGACGCGCACCGCCGGCCTTTGCGCGCACCGCGCTTTGTGACGCTCTATCAGCCTTGTGACGCGTTAGCAGCAAATAGTGCGGTTGACGCGTCACAAAGACAGGAGGCTCCCGCCCAAGTCACGGGTGGCCGCCCCAAGACACCCAACAGGAACATCCAACAAGAACGCCTGACCAGGAAGGCAGCACCCCGGCGGGGCTGGTGGAGGTCAGGCCCCGATGACGGCCTGAGCGAAGCGCACCACCTGCACCGGGCCCAGCATCTGCTGCACAGACTGCTTCTCGTCCTTGGCGTAGGGCTGCTCCAATAGCGCCCCACCAGGCACCCGCTTGTACCAACCGTTCAGCTTCCCCTCGACGATCTTCCCGACCGCCGCTTCCGGCTTGCCCTCGTTGCGGGTCTGGGCCTCCAAGGTGGCCTTTTCCGAGGCCACATCGTCGGCCGCCACCTCGTCGCGGGTGAGAGCGCCGGGTCGACCGAACGCGATGTGGACCGCCACGTCATGGGCCAGCTCGGGTGTACCCCCGTCCAGCTCGACGAGGATCCCGTTGACCCCACGCCCGTTCTGGACGTGGACGTAGGAGTCCAGAACATGGCCGGGCTGGGCCACGAAACGGACAACCCGACCCACCTCGATGTTCTCCTTGAGGGCCAGCTTGAGATCGTCGATCGAATCTTTGCGGCTGTCCACCGCACCCTCGCCTTCGGCGGCGACTGCCCCGGCCAGCTCCTCGACCATGGACACGAACTGGGGCGACTTGGCCACGAAGTCGGTCTCGGACTTGAGCTCGACCAACGCCGCGGCGTCGCCGGAGCGCGCCACCGCTACGGCGCCCTCGGCGTTCTCTCGCCCGGCCCGTTCGGCTGCCTTGCCGAGACCCCGCTCACGCAGCCAGGCGGTGGCGGCGGCCGGATCCCCGCCCGTCTCGCTGAGCGCCCGCTTGGCGTCCATCATTCCGGCCCCGGTGGAGTCCCGGAGCGCCTTCACATCCTGGGCGGAAAAATCTGCCATGCCCTGCCTCTACTCCTCGGTGGTGGTGGATCCGGATTCGGCGGCGGGACCGGTCTCGTCACCCGTCGCCGGCGACTCGACGCCGGCGCCATCCCCGGCTGAGGTGGCGCCCGCCGTGACGCCGGGTCCGGCGTCAGGCTCGGCCGTGGCACCGGCCTCGGCTGCCACACTCGCCTCGGCTGCCTGGGCCTGCTGCCGGGCCGCGGCCAACCGGGCCTCCCGCTCGGCCTGGGCTATAGCCGCCTGGCGGCGGGCCTGGCGCTGCTGCTCTTCGCGCTCCGCCTCTTCCTCGGGCGTCAGGACCCGGGGAGTCTCAGGGGCAGCCGACGCGGTGCCTCCCCCAGTCCGGGCGGCCCGCCGGGAGGCGATGAAACGTCCCTCTTCGACCGCGTCGGCGATGACTCGGCACATGAGGCTTCCCGCCCGGATGGCGTCGTCGTTGCCCGGTATCACGTAGCTGATCAGGTCGGGATCGCAGTTCGTATCCACGACGGCCACGATGGGCAGGCCGAGCTTGTTCGCCTCTGTGACCGCGATGTGCTCCTTCTTCGTGTCGATGATGAACACGGCGTCGGGCAAGCGGGTCATGGTGCGGATGCCGCCCAGGTTCCGGTGCAGCTTCTCCAGCTCGCGGCTGAGGATGAGCGCCTCTTTCTTAGGCATGGCCTCGAAGTCGCCCGCGGCCCGCATGCGGTCGTACTCCTGCATCTTCTGGACCCGACCGGCGATGGTTCTGAAGTTGGTGAGCATGCCACCGAGCCAGCGCTCGTTG
>JAFAWZ010000172.1 GCA_019241495.1 Acidimicrobiales bacterium
TGCCGTTGCCGAGCTCGCTTTCTCCCTCGAAGGTGGCCTCGTTCAAGGACTGCGCCCTGGCCTTCCGGCTTTCGGTCATCGACCATGTGCCCGAGCCGCCCTCCGCACCGGCGGCCAAGGGGACGCTGGTCCACCGGGCCCTGGAGCTGTTGATGTGGGAGGAGGAGCCGGCCGACCGGACCGAGGCGGCCGCCCTCGACAAGCTGGAGCGGGCGGTCCCGGAGATCCTCGACGGGGAAGAGTACGCCGAGCTGTCCTGGGGGCCGGATGAGCGTGAGGAGTTCGTCGCCGACGCCGCCCAGCTGGTGCGCAACTACTTCCGCCTCGAAGATCCCCGCGGGGTGCGGGTCATCGGGATGGAGCTGCGCATGTCGGCGTCGGTGGGACCGGTACGCCTGTCGGGGATCATCGACCGGCTCGAGCTGGACCACGACGGCGAGCTGGTCGTGACGGACTACAAGACGGGGCGGGCCCCGGCGGCCAACTACGAGCTGTCCCGGCTCGGAGGTGTTCACTTCTACGCCCACCTCTGTGAGCAAGTGCTGGGCCGGCGCCCGGCCCGAGTCCAGCTGCTGTACCTACGCGAGCCGTTGGCCATATCCACCACCCCGTCGGACCAATCCATCCGGGGCCTCCAGCTGCAGACGGGCGCGATCTGGTCAGCCGTCGAACAGGCGTGCGAGCGGGAGGACTTCCGACCCAAGCCCGGGAGGCTGTGCGGTTACTGTGCCTACCATGAGTTCTGTCCCGCCCAGGGTGGCGACCTGAATCGGTTGACCGCGCTGCCCGCCCCGGGCCGCCCGGCGGCGCCTGAACCACCCAGAGCACCCGACGCACCTGGAGTATCTGCAGTTCCTGCTGTCGCCGTCTGATCCCCCCGCCATGTCCCCTCGTTTGACCTTCCCGACGCTGCCCATCCCCACTGCGTTCGAACCGTTCGACCTCAAGGTCGACGCGTGGTTCGAGGCCCATCTGCGGCACCGCAGGCTCGTCGACATGGTGATGTACAGCGCCAGCGCGGTGGGCGACCACGGCATCGTGTGGCTGGGCTTGGCCCTGGTTCAGTCCCGCCGCCGGCGCAAGGACTGGACCGCCCCGCTCCTCCGGGCCGTCGTCGGCCTCGGTATCGAGTCGGCCGTGGTGAACGGGCCGGTGAAATGGGTCTTCCGGAGGACCCGGCCGCAGCACTCGGGGCCCCGTCCGCTGCACCTGCGCACGCCTCGTACGAGCAGCTTCCCGAGCGGTCATGCGACGGCGGCCTTCTTCGGGGCGGCCCTACTACGCGACGGCGATCCGTGGTGGCCGGGTTACTACGCCCTGGCGGCCGTGGTGGCGGCCAGCCGGGTGCACGTCAAGATCCACCACGCGTCGGATGTCATCGGTGGGGTGGCGCTCGGGATCCTGCTCGGAGAGATGGTGCGCCGCCACGTCCCGGTGGCTCCGTTCCACTCGGACGCGGCCCGCATGACCGCCGACGCCGATGCGGAATGGTCCGATTCGGCGCTGCGTTGACCCTGAACATGAGCAGAAGCTTCGCTGTCACGTGGGATTACCGTTGCCCGTTCGCTCGGATCGGGCACGAGCATGTCATCACCGCCCTGCAGGCGGGGGCCGACTGGGATGTGTCGTTCTTACCCTTCTCGTTGGACCAGGCCCACGTCCACGAGGGTGATCCGCCGGTGTGGGAGGAGCCCGGTAAGTACCCGGGGCTGCTGGCCAACTTGGCCGGGGTTGTGGTCCGGGACCGCCATCCGGGGCAGTTCTGGACCGCCCACCTGGCCTTGTTTTCCGCCCGCCACGACGGCGCTCTCGACCTGAGAGATCGGGAGGTGATCAGCAAGGTCCTCGACGGGGCCGGGCTGGACGGTGGGTCGGTCCTGGCCGAGGTCGACTCCGGTTGGCCCGTGGCCGTCCTGCGGGACGAGCACAGCTCGATGGTCGAGAGCCACAAGGTGTTCGGCGTCCCCACCTTCGTGGTCGACGACCGGGCCGTCTTCGTACGGCTCATGCACCGGCCCGAAGGTGATGCGAACGTAGCCCGCACCACAGTCGAGCGGGTGCTCGATCTGCTGACCGGGTGGCCGGAGTTGAACGAGTTCAAGCACACGACCATCCCGAAGTAGAAGTCAGGGGCGGGAACCGGTTGCCCAAGGGTGCCAGGAAGGGCGACGCGGAGAGAGGCATGCCCGGCGGTCTGGCCGTTCTCGGCCTGCAGCCCGGCGAGAAGGTCCGCTGGCGGACGGCCGCCGGGGCCCGCTGGAGGACGGGCCACGTCACCCACCGGGAGCGGGACGGAAGTGTGGCGGTGACCGACTCGGGCGGCTCGGCCCGCAGTCTTGCCGTGGAACGACTCGAGGTGGTCTGCGCCGGGCCCCGGGGCGGGACAGGGTGGGAGCCGCTCTGCGACCGGGCGTCTCGCACCGAGCAGCTGCGCCTCCTCTGACGCAGTACATCCTGGCCCTCGGCGCTCCGCGTGTGGACTCGCGTGTAGCCCCCCTCAGCCAGCTCAGCCGTCAGCCAGCATCTGGTAGAGCTTCTGGCGGGTCTCCTTGATCAGCGCGGCGGCCTGCTCCACCAGCTCGAGTTGGCCGGCGACCTGCACCTGTTTGGATGCCAGGACGAGCTGAGCCACGGCTGCCCTCAGGGCCTGATGGCCACTAAGGCCCTCGGCCGCCTCCCAGGGGAACTGCTCGCCCTCGGCCGCCGCGGCCTCAGCCCGGCCCGCATCCGTGAGCTCGTAGATCCGCTTGCCGCCGTCCTCGTGGGAGTGGAGCAGGTCCTGCTCTTCGAGCATCTGCAGGGTCGGGTAGACCGACCCTGGGCTGGGCCGCCACAGGCCTCCGCTGCGCTCTTCGAGACGGCGTATGACCTCGTAGCCGTGGGCCGGCCCTTCGGCCAGCGCCCTCAGCAGCGCGACTCGGATGTCGCCCCGGCGCATCCGGCCGCCCCGGCGCGACAGCGGCGGTCCCCATGGCGGCCCGAAACCCTCCCCACCCCACGGTCCGTGGCCGCGTCCCCCTCCGTGGCCTCCGCCGTGTCCTCCGCCGTGTCCGTGAGGGGAGCGGGCACCCCACTCCGACATCCTGGAATATCGATTGAATCGTGTCATGTCGCGACTATAACACGATATATCGCGACTGGTCGGGGATTTGCGACTGTCCGCCGAAATAGGCATTTGCCGCGTGGCCGTGTTTTCTGAGGGCGCTGGTGTTCATAGCATGGAGATGAGCGCCCTCAAAAAGCTCGCCGTAACACAGTTAGCTGGCCTAACCGATGGGGGGTCGCGCCTCGGCAGCAGCCCGGCACGCCGCAAACGCCGTTATGGCCTAGGTCCGCCTGGGTTTGCCTGGGTTCGCTCAGCCCGCCGGGGCCAGGCCCCGTACCGCTTGGCGCAGGTCGATCCCGTAGGAGACGACGGCCAGAACGGGTGTGGTCACCCCGTTGGCGGCATACCGCTGCACCTGGGCCCGGACCGACTCGTGGCTGCCGTGGATGACCAGGTCGTCCACGACCTGGTCCGGTATGGCGGCGAGAGCCGCTTTGCGGTCACCCGCCTTCCATGCCGACCACATCTCCTGCAGGAGGGGTCCCCGCCCGAGCCACTCGTGGAAGGCGGCGTAGACCGGAACGTTCAGATAGGCGGCCACCATCCGCCGAGCCACGGTGCGAACTGTCTCTGTGTCCTCGGACGGATACACGAAGATGCGGGCGACGATCTCCTTGCCCGGCCCGACCTCGGCCACGACCTTTGGGACGTCGTCTGCACCGAGCCAGTTGATGATCGCACCATCGGCGTGCCGTCCGGCCAGATGCAGCATGCCCGGGCGCAGGGCGGCGACCAGGACGGGCGGAGGCACGTCGGGACGGCGACCGAGGCGGAAGCCCCGCACGCGGAAGGTCTCGAAGTCGGCGTCCACCTTCTCCCCCGACAGGGCGAGGCGCAAGAAGCGCACCACGTCACGGGTCCGCTCGTACGGCTGATCGAAGGCGATTCCGTTCCACCTCTGCACAATGACATCCGACGAGGTGCCGATCCCGAGGACGAAGCGGCCCGGCGCGGCGTCGGCCAGAGCCGCCGCGCTCTGGGCCAACAGAGCCGGGCCCCGGGTGAACGCCGGGATGATCGCCGTCCCCAAGCGCAGGCCGGGGACCCAGGCGGCGGTCAGGGCGAGGGGGGTGAACCCGTCGGCGCCGTCGACTTCGGCCGTCCAAGCGTCGCTGTACCCGAGCTCGGCCAGCTCTTCCAGCCAGCGGCGGTGATCGGAGAGGGGTATGCCGTCGAAGGGGATGGTGATTCCGTAGCCCATCGCCCGGATGCTAACTGGCTACCCTCACGACCCGCCCCAAGGACCGAAACGCCTGCCCCATCCGGCCTGCGACCCAAAGGCCACTACGCTGCCTCGGCTCTCTCGGCGGCCGCCTTCTCCACCTCGGCCAGCACCCGGCGCACCTCGGCAATCCCCCGCCTACCTATATCGCGGGTGTGCTCGTCGAGGTGAAAATCGGACGTGTCCTCCAGCAGCACCAGTTGCTCGGCCATGCATCCATTGTTCCGGAGGGGTGTGACATCGTCGCCGCCTCCTCTTCGTCCAAGTACTCCGGTCGCAGGCGCTAACCAGGGTCTCGCCGCTACCATCCCCAGCATGAACGAAGTCGTCATAATCGATGCCGTCCGCACGCCCGTCGGACGCCGCAACGGGGGCTTGTCCACCGTCCACCCGGCCGAGCTCCTGGGTGGGGCCCTCACCGCCCTCGTAAGCCGCACCGGCATCGATCCTGGCCGAGTCGAGCAAGTCGTGGCCGGGTGCGTGTCTCAGGTCGGCCAGCAGTCCTACAACATCGCCCGGACCTCCTGGCTCGCGGCCGGCCTGCCCCTGACTACCGCGGCCACGACTGTGGACACCCAGTGCGGATCGAGCCAGCAAGCGGCCAACCTGGCGGCCAGCCTGGTCGCATCGGGCACCGTGGACATGGCGGTGGCGTGTGGGGTGGAGTCGATGAGCCGCGTTCCCATCGGCTCCAACTCTTCGAAGAAGCTCGGGTTCGGCGTACCCGTACCGAAGAGCTATTTCGCCCGCTACGAGTTCACTTCGCAGTTCGAGGGTGCGGAGAGAATCGCAGACAAGTGGGGCATCACCCGCCAGGACGCCGACGCCTTCGGCCTCGGTTCTCAACAAAGGGCGGCCCGGGCTTGGAAGGAAGGCCGCTTCGACACGCAGATCGTTCCGGTGGACGCTCCGGTCCTCGACGAGGATGGCAAGCCGACGGGCGAGACCAGGCGCGTGAGCAGGGACGAAGGTATGCGCGAGACGACCCTCGAGGGACTGGCCGCCCTGAAAGCGGTCGCCCGCGAGGACGGAGTGCACACTGCGGGTACCTCGTCGCAGATATCCGACGGGGCGGCCGCAGTTCTGCTGACCACCCCGGCCAAGGCGGAGCAGCTGGGCCTGACGCCCCGGGCCCGGGTCACCCACCAGTGCCTGGTCGGTGTGGATCCGGTACTGATGCTGACCGGGCCGATCGACGCCACGAACCTCCTGCTCGAGCGGTCTGGGCTCGGAATCGGGGACATCGACCTGTTCGAGATCAACGAGGCGTTCGCTTCAGTGGTCCTGGCCTGGGAGAAGGAGGTCAAGCCAGATCCCGAAGCGGTCAACCCCAACGGCGGCGCCATCGCCCTGGGCCACCCTCTCGGAGGGACCGGGGTGATCCTCCTCACCAAAGCGTTGCACGAGCTGGAGCGCACCGGAGGGCGCCGGGCGCTGGTGACGATGTGCTGCGGGGGCGGTCTCGGGACCGGAACGCTCCTCGAGCGTTGAGTCAGGCGCCGCAGCGCACCGCACTTGCCGTGACCGGGCACGAGTCGCCCGACCAGGGCTTTGACCAGTCGATCCCACCTCACCAGCCCGCCGGCTCATGACCTCCCTGGTCGAAGCCCTCGGGTACGATCCCGACGCTCGCCTGCTCATCGTGACCTGCGACGAGCTGGGCGCTTTCCACGCCGCCAATGCGGGCGTCTACAGCGCCATCCGGGAAGGCATGGGCCGGTCAGCCGGGCTGGTGGTACCCGGGCCGTGGGCCCGTGAGGCCGCTGCCCGCTACCGCGGGGAGGACGTCGGCGTGCATCTGACCCTCAACGCCGAGCATGACTTGTACCGCTGGGGGCCCATCACCTACTGCCCGTCCCTACTCGACGGCGATGGCGGCTTCCCCCGCACCGTCGAGGACCTCTGGGACCATGCCGACACCGATGAGGTCCGTCGGGAATGCCGGGCCCAGATCGAGCGAGCGATCTACTGGGGCTTCGACATCAGTCACTTGAGCTGCCACTTGGGGGCACTCGAATCGCGCCCGGAGTTCTTCGACGTGGCGTTGGAGCTGGCCACCGAATTCCAGCTGCCGCTGCGCTTGCCCGAACGCCGCGACGAGGAACGACTGGGCTTCCCGGTGCGGGAGTTGAGTGCCCAAGAAGGGGTCATCTCACCTGACTACCTCATTCGGGCCAGAGGCGGACGGAGCACCCGGGCCGCGATCGACCAGCTGTTGTCCGATCTCAAACCGGGTGTGACCGAAGTGGTGCTCCGGCCCGCCATTGACACCGCCGAGGTGCGCGCCGTGGTTCCCGACTGGGCGGCCCGGGTCGCCGACCACGACCTGTCGATGACCTCCGACTCGCTGCGTGTCCTCACGGCCCGCCCCGGAGTCCATCTCGTCGGGTACCGGCTGCTGCGCGAGCTGCAGCGGGGCAAGCCTGGCCCCACCAGCCGGGCCTGACCCCACTCGGCGCGGTCCGCCACCACATCTTTCCGGGTCCCGGGTGCCGACCCGTGGGTCGTCTCTCTTTGTGACGCGTTATCCGCAAATAGCGCGGTCAACGCGTCACGAAGATTGGATCTGGTCACAAAGCTCCGGTTGACATGGCATGAAAGGCACTAGGAAGCGGCTCGTAAGGCCACGACCAGGGTGCGACCCAGCTCCCTCCACCCACCCAGATGTCCGAAAACCGCTAGTCCAGGCTCGGATTAGGACCCATAGTGGTTGGCATGATGGACGACGAGCATTGCTACCGGGTCGCATCCAGCCGGGACGGCCGTTTCGACGGCGCCTTCGTGACCGCCGTGCTGACCACCGGCATCTACTGCCGTCCGAGCTGCCCGGCCACCACCCCTAAGCCGCACAACGTGCGTTTCTACGCCACCCCGGCGGCCGCTCAGGATGCCGGGTTCCGAGCATGCAAGCGCTGCCGACCCGACGCCGCTCCGGGCTCCCCGGAGTGGGACGCTCGGGCTGATGTGGTAGCCCGGGCCGTCCGCCTCATCGGCGACGGTGTGGTCGAGCGCGAAGGCGTGAGCGGCCTGTCACGGCGGCTTGGGTACAGCGCCAGGCACCTGCACCGCCTGATGCACGCCGAGCTGGGAACCGGCCCGCTCCGCCTGGCGCTGGCCCATCGGGTCCAGGGGGCGCGGGCCCTGCTCGAGAACACCGACCTGGCGGTCACCGATGTGGCATGGGCAGCTGGCTTCGGGAGCATCCGCCAGTTCAACGACCGCATCCGTGAGGTGTACGCCCTCTCCCCCACAGAGATCCGCCGGCGATCGTCCCGTCCGGCCGCCAAACCGCTCCCGAGCGAAGATCCGAGAAGGCACCAGGAGAGCGCCCACGACGTTGTCCATGCCCGCCTCGCCTATCGCCCGCCCCTCGATCTCGACGGGCTGCTGTCCTTCCTCGGCCAGCGCGCCATTCCCGGCGTCGAGGCCTACGACGGCACGACCTACTCCCGGGTGCTGCGCCTGCCCCACGGGGCGGGAACCGTCGACATCCGAGCGAACAACACTGCCGACCACCGCACCGCCAGCCAGAGCACCGCCGACCGTCACCCCACCGTGGACTGTGCGTTCCAGCTCGACGACATCCGGGACTACGCCACCGCGGTGTCGCGCACCCGGCGGCTGCTGGACCTCGACGCCGACCCGCATGCGATCGGGGCGGCTTTCGCCGACGATCCTTTTCTGGGCCGGCCTTCCCGGCTGGAACCCGGGCGCCGGGTGCCCGGCACCCCCGATCCCGAGGAGCTAGCCCTGCGGGCGGTCTTGGGTCAACATGTCTCGCTGCTCACAGCCCGGGCCCTGGCCGCTCGGCTCACCGAGCGCTGGGGCGAGCCTCTGCGATCGCCCCGACCCGGGCTCACCCACGCCTTCCCCACCGCTGCCGCTCTGGCGACCGCAGGCCTCGACGAGCTCCCCATGCCCCGGTCCCGTGCCCAGGCGCTACACCAACTGGCAGTGGAACTGACTACTAGATCGCTCGGCCTCGACCAGGGCGCCGATCGGGACGAAATGGAGCGAGCCTTGCTCGCTATCTCCGGGATCGGGCCGTGGACCGCTGGCTACGTCCGCATGCGCGGCCTGGGGGATCCAGACGTGTTCCTGGCCACCGATCTCGGCGTCCGGCGCGCCCTCTCGGGAAGCGCCGCCAACCCCACCCAGTGGAAACCCTGGAGGAGCTATGCGGTGATGCACCTCTGGTCGCGAGAACCCGAGAACCAACCCCACTATCCGACAGAAAGGCAAGCCCGATGACCACCCGCCAAGTCGAGATCACCACAAGCCCTACCCCGGCGACACCCGCGTACTGGACCGAGATCGTCCTCGACTTCAACGGCCACCAGATGCCCGTCGTGGTCGGCTGCGATGCACGCGACCGCGAAACCACCGTCGTCGGCCTCCGCTTTGGTCGGGCCGACGACCATCCCCATTGGCTGGCCGGGGCCCGCCGCGACGACGAACTGCTTCGCCCGGCGATCGAACAACTCCATGCCTACGCGGCCGGCACCCTCACCTCCTTCGCCCTCCCCCTCCACCTGAGCGGCACTCCCTTCCAGGTCGCGGTGTGGTCGGCCCTCCTGGAGATCCCGTACGGGATCACTTCGACCTACGGCCGCGTCGCCGAGGCGGTCGGCCGCCCCCCGTCGGCCAGCCGGGCCGTCGGGTCTGCGGTGGGGTCGAACCCCATCGGGATCATGGTCCCCTGCCATCGGGTGATCGGGGCCAACGGGTCGCTCACGGGGTTCGGCGGCGGCTTGGACAACAAGGTCGCCCTACTCACCAGAGAGGGAGTCGGCGCCCTGTAGCGATCTCGCTACAGGGGAACGGGGGCCACTCCGGCGACCCGGTCGCGCCATACCGAGAACTCGCCGGCTGTGGTGGACTCGAGGAAGGCCAGGAGAAGGGCCCCGTCACCGGTGGCCTTCAACCGGCCCCGCATGAATGCCACGCTCGGCTCGACCCGCCCCGACAACACATCGGCCGCGTCCGCACGTGCCAAGCTCAACTGCAGGGCGGCCTCGGGCGCGGCACCGGGCCCCCCCGATGTCGCCTTGCCGCCCTCGTAGCTCCAGTGCACCGACACCTCCCGGCGGGGGGCGACCACGAACGCCAGTCCCACCGATCCTTCCGCGTCACCGGCGGGGGGCAGCAGATCGAAGAGCGTGCCAACCTCCTCGGCCCACTCCGGGCTGAGCCAGTCAGGCATCGGACCGTGATCCGGCGGCAACCGTCCCGATGCCGGCGAAGAGGTCCGTGTAGGTGTCCATACGACCGCCGATATCGGTCAGGTCGCGGCCCACGTCGTACTCCTCGTAGGGGTACAGGTCGTCCGCCACCTCAGGAGGCAGACCGAACCAGTGGCGCGAGGTCGGGTCCACCTGAGTGGCGTGAGCCAGCAGACCTTCCCGCAGCACCGACCCGTAACCGTGGATGTCGATGACGATCCGGGACCGTTCCAGCTGGGGGTGGTCCTGCTCGTTCTCCTCTGCCGAGATCAGCCGGGCCAGGCGCTCGTCGGTGAAGGGCGACTCGAGACGGAGCTCGAGGAACTTGTCGTGCATGGCGCGCATCCGCTTGACCGACCACCTCACGTAGCAGAGACGAAGGGGTTGCCAAACCGGACCGGCGTCGGGATAGAGGTCGGGGTCCCCGGCCGCGTCGAAGGCGATCTCTGAGATCTCGTTGACCCGGAGGTGGTCCGGATGGGGGTAGCCGCTCTGATCCGGCGGGTAGGTGATGATGACCTGGGGCTTCTCCCGCCTGATCACCCTGACCAGCCGCTCTACCGCCTCGTCGAGGGGCGCGGCGGCGAAGCTGCGGGGGTCCGAGTTCGCTTCCTGGCCCGCCATCCCCGAGTCCCGGTAGCCGAGCAGGACGACCTCGTCATAGCCGATGATCCGAGCCGCCTCGTCCAGCTCGGCGCGCCGCACCTCCGCGAGCCGCTCCCGGACCTCGGGCCGGTCCATGGCCGGGTTGAGGATGTCCCCCTCCTCGCCGCCCGTGCAGGTGACGAGGACGCTCCGTACCCCGGCGGAGTGATAGCGGGCGACCGTCCCGGCGCCCTTCGACGCCTCGTCGTCGGGGTGGGCATGAACCGTCATCAGGCACAGCATCCCCAAAGACTACGGGGAAAAAGGAAATCGCGGCGCGCCAAACGGCCCTCCTGTCAGCTCCCCAGCGCGTCTACGGCCCGGGCCAGCTCGAAGTCGAGAGCCGTCAAACCACCCGAGCTGTGAGTGCTGAGCCGGAGCCCAACCGTGTTCCACGAGATGCTGATATCGGGGTGGTGAGCGCGGGCTTCAGCCAGGTCGGCGACCCGGTTGACGAAGACCATCGCCTCCTTGAAGTCACGACGGACGACCTTCTTCACGATCTCGTCGCCCTCCCGCTCCCAAGCCACGTCCCGGAGCTCGGCCCCGATCGCCTCTTCGCTCAGTCGTTGCGCTGCCACACCCGACTTTCTACACCTATAGGATCGGCTCTGGCTTCCCCCGCCGCCATCCCAGATTCGGACCGGTGCAGGAAAGCCATGAACGAAGATCTCGAGGCACTCCGCCGGTACCTGGCGAGCTGCGGCGGGCGGCTGTACGTCGGGCAGGGCCCCGCCGGCGTCGCCCTGGCAGATCCCCAGCATTCAGCGCTGGTTCTCGGTCCGCCCCGGTCGGGCAAGACGACCAGCCTGGCCATCCCGAACGTCCTGTGCGCCCCGGGTCCGGCGGTGGTCACCTCCACCAAGCCCGACATACTCGCCGCGACCCTCGAGGGCCGGCGCCAGCTCGGCGAGTGCTGGCTGCTCGACCCCGCAGGCGCTCTGCGCGAACCCGCCGGCGTGCGCCGGATCCGCTGGTCGCCGGTGGCCTCGGCGAGGACGTGGGACGAGTCACTGGTCGTCGCCCGGAGCATGGCGGGCGCGGCCCGGCCGGCCAGCCGTCGAGGCGAGACGGCCCACTGGACCGAGCGGGCCGAGGCCCTTCTCGCCCCCCTGCTCCACGCCGCCCATCTGGAGGGCTCCAGCATCGAGCAGGTGG
>JAFAWZ010000285.1 GCA_019241495.1 Acidimicrobiales bacterium
ACAGGCCCGTCTGTTCCGGAGTCCGAAACGTCTCCCCCGCCGGCCAGATCGCCTCATGGGCCTCTTGGGCGTTCTTCACCTTCTTGTCGTAGCGGCGGGGCCGGGCCGGGAGGTATTCATCGCCGTACAGGGAGCGAGCCTGGGCCCGGGCAGCGGACAACGCCTCCTCCGACAGGGTGGTCGAGTCGGTGCGCATGTAGGTGATGTGGCCCGCCTCGTAGAGGTCCTGGGCTACCCGCATGGTCCGCGCCGCCGAGAAGCGAAGCTTGCGCCCCGCCTCTTGCTGCAGTGTGGATGTCATGAACGGCGGATGGGGGGTGCGGCGCCACGGCTTCTCCTCGACGGAGCGCACCTTGAACTCGGCATGCTCCAGCCGGGCGGCCAGCCCGGTCGCGGTCGCCTCGTCGAGCAGGACGGCGTCGGACCGGGTGAGCGCGGCGTTCTCGTCGAAGTCCCGGCCAGTCGCGACCCGATTGCCCCTCAGCTCGACCAGGGTGGCGCCGAATGGCTGGGCATCCCGGGAGAACCGTCCCGCGATGTCCCAGAACGACGCCGCCGTGAAGCGCATACGCGCCCGCTCGCGCTCGACCAGCAGCCGGGTGGCCACGGACTGGACCCGCCCGGCGGACAGGGCGGGCATGACCTTTTTCCACAAGACCGGGCTGACCTCGTAGCCGTAGAGGCGGTCGAGGATGCGACGGGTCTCCTGGGCGTCGACCAGCCGCCGGTCCAGGTCCCGCCACTCCCGCACCGCTCGCTCGATGGCTGGTTTGGTGATCTCGTGGAAGACCATCCGCTTGACGGGGATGCGGGGGGCCAGCACCTCGAGAAGGTGCCATGCGATGGACTCGCCCTCGCGGTCCTCGTCAGTGGCGAGGTACAGCTCGCTGGCGTCTTTGATCAGGTCCTTCAGCTTGCGGACCTGGTCCTTCTTCTCGCGCGCCACGACATAGAGGGGCTTGAAGTCGTTGTCCACGTCCACGCCCAAGCGAGACCAGGCCTCGGACTTGTACGCCGACGGCACATCGGCGGCGTTGCGGGGCAGGTCGCGGATGTGCCCGATGGAGGACTCGACGTGGTAATCGGAGCCCAGGAACCGGGCGATGGTCTTGGCCTTGGCCGGGGACTCGACGATGACTAGGGGCTTGGGCATGGGTCCTCAATCGATCGAGGAGGAGACTGGCAGTGCAGAGACCGCACAGGGTATAGCGGTCGAGGGCCGAGCCATGACGGCCCGGCCCTTTCTCGGCTCGGCAGGCGCTTATTCGGCGGCCACCGCGGCGGGCTCGGAAGCCGCCGACGGCGGGGGCAGAGGAGCGTCCATGGCGGTCATCTTCCGCTTCGAGAAGGCCACCCCGACCAGGATCACCGCTCCCGCCGCCACGGCGATCACCGTGCGAAGGGTGGTGTGGCTGTGCAGGGAGATCACCGCCGGCAGGATGAGCAGGCTCACCAGGTTCATGACCTTGATGAGCGGGTTGATGGCCGGGCCGGCGGTGTCCTTGAAGGGGTCGCCGACGGTGTCGCCGATCACGGCCGCCTTGTGGGCTTCCGAACCCTTGCCACCCTCGTGGCCGTCCTCGATGTACTTCTTGGCGTTGTCCCACGCCCCGCCGGCGTTGTTCAGGAAGTTGGCCATGAGCTGGCCGGTGAGGATGGTGCCGGCCAGGAAGGCCCCGAGAGCCAGGTCGCCGATGCCGAACCCGACGACCACTGGCGCGAGGATGGCGAGGAGGGCGGGGGTGGCCAGCTCGCGCTGGGCGGCGGCAGTGCAGATGTCGATCACCCGCCCGTACTCGGGCCGCTCGGTTCCGTCCATGATCCCGGGATGCTCCCGGAACTGCCGGCGCACCTCCTGGACCACCGTGCCAGCGGAGCGACCCACGGCCCGGATAGCCAAAGAGGAGAAAAGGAAAGCGATCGAGCCGCCGATCAGCAGTCCGAGGAACGTCTCGGGGTTGGCCACGTTGATGATCGTCTGGGAGACGGACGTGAACAGGACGTTGGCCGCCTTGCCGGTTACGGCCGGGACCCCCTTGGCGTTCTCTGCGATGGTCTGGATGTAGCTGGCGAAGAGCGCCACAGCCGCGATCACCGCCGAGCCGATGGCGAATCCCTTGGTGATGGCCTTGGTGGTGTTGCCCACCGCGTCGAGGCTCACCATGATGCGCTCCGGTTCGCCGTGGAACTCGCCACTCATCTCCGCGATGCCCGCCGCGTTGTCGGAGATCGGCCCGAAGGTGTCCTCGGAGACGACGATCCCGGCGTTCGACAGCAGGCCCAGGCCGACGAGGGAAACGAGGTACAGCTCGTACTGGATGCTCCCGTCGCCCAGGGCGATGGCCACCACGATGGCCAAGACGATGGCGACGATCGCCGGGCCGGCCGACTCGAGCCCGGTGCTGATGCCGGAGAGGACCGCGGTGGCGGGGCCGGTGCGGGTCGATTCCGCGATGTCGCGAACAGGTGAGGTCTCGGTCGAGGTGTAGTACTCGGTGATGCGGCTGGCCACCTGGCCGAGGACCACGCCGGTGACCACGGCCCAGAAGACCTTCAGGTTATGGACGTAGAACTGGGCCACGAAGAAGGTGCCCACGATGGTCAGGACGGCCGAGGCGAGCAGCCCTCGGTTGATCGGGGCCATGGCGGTGCGGTCTTTGGGGGTGGCCCGGACTACGAAGATGCCGATGATGGAGGCGAGGATGCCGATGGCCGGCACGATGAGGGAGAAGGTCAGGCCGATCTGGCCCTTCCCGGGAAATGCGTTGTTGGCCAGGATCAGCGTGGCGACCAGGATCACGAGGTAGGACTCGAAGAGGTCGGCGCCCATGCCGGCGCAATCGCCGACGTTGTCTCCGACGTTGTCGGCGATCGTGGCCGCGTTGCGGGGATCGTCCTCGGGAATGCCCGCCTCCACCTTGCCGACCAGGTCGGCGCCGACGTCCGCCGCCTTGGTGAAGATGCCCCCGCCGACCCTCATGAACAGGGCGAGGAGGGACGCACCGAAGCCGAAGCCGACGAGGGTGGCCGTAGCCGTGTTCTGGGCCAGCATGACGATGATGCTGGCTCCGAGGAGCCCGAGGCCCACGACGAACAGGCCGGTGATGGCGCCGGTTCGGAACGCCACTTTCAGGGCGGCCTGCAGGGAACCGCCGCGAGCGGCGGCAGCGGTACGCACATTGCCTCGCACTGCGGTGCTCATCCCGATGAACCCGGCCAGACCCGAGAGGCTGGCGCCGAACAAGAAGGCGAGCGCCCGGAACAGACCCGAGAGCCCGTAAGAGAGGACGGTGTGCTTGGAGCCGTCGGGCAGGGTGCGAGTCACCCGGCTGGCCGTGACGAACACGAGGATGGCCAAGGGGATGACGATCACGCCGATGGCCCTGAACTGGCGGACCAGGTAGGCCTGGGCCCCTTCTTGGACCGCCTTGGCGATCGAGATCATCGACGGCGTGCCCTGGTCCGACTTCATCACGTTCTGCATGAGCAAGAAGCCGGTGACGATGGCGGCCACGCCGCAAAGCGCAGCGAAGACCAACCACACCCATTCGGTGTTTTGGAGGTGAAACGGTTGGTAGCCGCCCTCAGCGACGAATCGCATCTCCGGTCGCATCTCCAGTCGGTTCCTTTCTCTGTATCTCTGTTCTGGGGGTCTGGGTTCTGGGGGTCTGGATTCTTGGGGTCTGGGTTCTGGGGGTTCCCGCTTTTTGGCCCTTGCGTTGGAGCACGGCGCCGGGCACGAGGCGCCGCACGAGAATCTGGCGGGCCACCTTCTCGCCGAGGGTGCGGTCGTGCCCGTCGACGGTGACCACGAGCGGCCCGTCGAAGGGATGCTTCTCCTTGACCTCGACCTCCACTCCGGGCCGGACGCCCAGCTCGTCGAGGAACATGGCCACATCCGGATCGGTGGAACCGGGCAGCGCCACCACGGCCCGGTCGCCGGCCTGGAGGTCGTAGAGGGGAGGCATCTTCGGCAGGTTGTCGCTGCCCGTGCCCGGGATCGGGAAACCGTGTGGGCACGTGGCGGGGCGGTCCAAGGCGACGTACAGCCGGTCCTCGACCTCCTGGGGCAGCTGGTGTTCGAAGATCGGTGCCAGCCGGTCCGCCTCCGCCCAGCTGTAGCCGAGCATGTCGGCCAGGAAACGCTCCACGATGCGGTGGCGCCGCACCACGCTCATGGCCCGGCGCCTACCGGTATCGGTGAGAGCCACCCCATGGTACGGGGTGTGCACGGCCAGGCCCCGATCGGCCAGCTTCTTCACCGTCGCGGTCATGGTCCCCGGCGTGACGTTCAGCGACGCGGCGAGATCACCCGTGCGGGCCCCCGCCTCTGATTCGGCTTGGGCCGACTGGGCTCGGGAGGTGATCCGCCAGATTGCCTTCAGCGTCTCGCGCTCAGACTTCGTAAGGGCCGCGTCCATGGATTTCGCGGGGCTGACGCTACTTTTTGGCTTAACTAAAAGTCAAGCGTGAGAGTGCCTCACGCGTCCTACTCCTCGTCGGCGATGACCACCCGGACGATCTCCGACGTCTTGTCCCCCTCCTCCACCGCCGGCCCGCCGAACAACGTCATCCACACCTTGGTTCCCTCGGCCCCCGACTCGAAACGGACGTCGTCGACCAGCGAGCGGATGAGGGGGATGCCGAGGCCGCGCTCGAAGTTCAGCCGATCGGGGTCGGTGACGGGGGGATGCTCCGGCAGCACGTCGGGGTCGAATCCGGCCCCGAAGTCGGCAATGCACACCTCGAAGCGTTCAGGGGCCTCCCAGCAGCTCACGACTACCGGCTGGATGGTACCGGTCGCGTGGTTGGCCTCGATGGCGTTGGTGCACGCTTCCGATACGGCCAGCTTCAGATCATCGATGCGTTCGTCAGCCAGAGTGCGCCGGGCTGTGGCCAAAGATGACACGACCAGCCGGACCATCGCGATGTACTCGGGCCGCGAGGGAACCGACAGCTCCAGAGACCGTTCGAGGGCCATGGCGCCCGAGACCGCCTCAGCCGGCAGTTGCTTCGTCAACCGAACCGCTGATACGGAAGACCGTCGTCAGCCCGGTGATCTCGAACACCTTCAATATGCGCGGCTGGGTGCATACCAGCATCAGGTCTCCATCGTGGCTGCGCAGCCGTTTGAGACCACCCACGAGCACACCCAGGCCAGTTGAGTCCAGGAAGTCGACACCGTCCAAGTCGGCGACGATCTGCCTGTGGCCTTCGCTGACCAGCTCCACGAGCTTCTCTCGTAGGCGTGGGGCGCTGTAGACGTCAACTTCGCCCTTGACGGCCAAGACGGTGTAGGGGGTTCGGCTGTCGTCCACGTGCAAGCCGAGCTCCATGTAAGCGTCTCCTCCTCCGGGTCGTCGATCCCTTCGACCTTACCCTTCAACAGCCCGCTGGGTCCCAACTGGGCTCCAGGCCAGACGAAAGGGTTACATCCACGCTTGTGGATCGACGAGGAGCCGCTCCACGGATAGGACGGCTGCTGCCGCCCCCTCGACGGCGGCCCCATCGAGGAGCAGGTCCTGGAGCCGTGACTCGCCCTCGTGCCAGTCGGCGGCCACGTCGCGGGTGACTATGCGGAGCGTCCTCAGGGTGGAGCTGTCCGAGACGGGATCGGCGTCGTGTCGATGGCGTCGGTAGCTGGACCACAACCTCGGCAGGACCACCCGGTAGGCGCCCGCCAGCCGAGAGGGCGTGTCCTCGAGGGCCTGCAGGTTCTCCAAGGCGGCGGCAACACTCGCGGCGGGCGCCATACTGAGCTGATCGCGCTCCAGGTCGGCCAGCACGGGCAGCCGGTCGCGCCACTGCTCGGCGCGCCACGCGTGGTGGCGACTGTGGCGATCCAGCATCAGCTTGGTCCCGGCTTCGGCCGTGCTCGGCACCCAGGAGCCCAGCACCTCGAACAGCCGGCACTCGATCCAGTGGTGGGCGCCGGCCCGTCGGGCCGCCTCGTCGAGACTGGTGCTCACCGCTCACTCACGTGGAGCCAGGCCCAGATAGACGAGCTCGAGCATCCGCTCGTAGACCACGTCGACATCTCCGAATGGGAAGCCCGGCTTGGCGATGAGGAGCGAGACCATGCCGTGGATCATCATCCACAACAGCTCCGCCGCCTTGGCCGGATCGCCCGGCACGCAGATCGAGCCCGTCTCGACTGCCGAGATGAGCTCGCCGGCTACAGCGTCCAGCCCGGCCGTGTCGGCCATCCTCTCATCGATGAACCGGTCCGGGGTGAGATCGGCCCGGCTCATCATGAGGATCCGGTAATGCTCGGGGTTGCGCAGACCCCATTGGAGATAGGCGTGACCGCGCTTGAGGACCCGTTCCCACGGGTCGGATGCGCCGGCCGCCGCCTGCTCCATGGCCTGGTCCAGCTTGACGGCCTGGCGCTCGCACACTGCGAAGACCAACTCCGTGCGATCCGCGAAATGGAGATAGATGGACGGCGGGGTGACCCCCACGGCCGCGGCGATGGCCCGGATGGACAGCGCCGATTCGTCGTTCGTGTCGATGAGGATCCGCTCTGCCGCGACCAGGATGTCCTCCCGTAGCTGCTCCCCTTTGCCTCGCGGCGAGCGGGCCCGCCGGAGGGGGGCGACCTCTTGCACGGGCGTCACGGCGGCCATGGTAACCGGCCAGGTGCACGCCGCCCCGGCCCCGGGCCGGCCAACCTCAGCGGTAACGGTTGGTTATCGGGACCCGGCGGTCCCGCCCGAATGCCTTGGAGGTGACCCTCACCCCGGGCGGAGTCTGGCGTCGCTTGTACTCGGCCAGGTCGACCAGGCGAACGACCTGGCGGACGAGGTCCCCGTCGAATCCGAGATCGACCAGCTCATTGGCCGTCAGGTCGTCTTCGATGTAGGCGAGGAGGACGGGATCGAGGACTTCGTAAGGCGGCAGGGACTGGTCGTCGCGCTGGTCCGGGCGCAGCTCGGCCGATGGTGGCTTGGTCAGCACGTCCAAGGGGATGACAGGGGAACGACCATTGGAGGGTTGCGAGTTCCGCCAGCGGGCCAACCGGTAGACCATTGTCTTGGCCACGTCCTTGATGACCGCGAAGCCTCCCGCCGTGTCGCCATAGAGAGTGGAGTACCCGACTGCCGCCTCGCTCTTGTTACCGGTGGTCAGCACCAACCAGCCGAGCTTGTTCGACAGGGCCATGAGCGTCACCCCCCGGATCCGGCTCTGGAGGTTCTCCTCTGTCAGGTCCGGTGCCATGCTATCGAACTCCGGCGCAAGCAGCTCGAGCAGGGCCCGGTGGGGTCCCTCGATAGGGATCTGCCGAAGGTCGAGGCCCAGGTTGGCCGCCAGCGCGGACGCGTCAGTTACCGATCCCTCACTCGAGTACCGCGACGGCATGGCCACCCCGTGCACGTGCTCGGCTCCGAGGGCATCCGCGGCGATCACCGCGACGAGCGATGAATCGATCCCGCCGGACAGCCCGATGACCACATCGGTGAACCCGTTCTTGCGGACGTAATCACGGGTCCCGGTCACGAGGGCCTGGTAGATCTCCGCTTCTAGACCCAGGCGGGTCGAGATGGGCGGTTCCAGCCGGGGCCGAACCGAGGTTCCCGAAGCCGCTGCGGGGGAAAGGTCACGGGGCGGGGTGACCTCGGCCACCGGCAAGGGTAGGGCACTCTGGTGCCCGCGCGGATCGAGCAGGCGTTTGCGGAACACGGGACGCACGTCGAGGTCGAACACCGCCAGGTCCTCCTCGAACTGAGGCAACGATGCGATCAGGCGGCCTTCGGAGTCGAAGACCAGCGACGCCCC
This sequence comes from Acidimicrobiales bacterium, assembly GCA_019241495.1. Lineage (GTDB taxonomy): Bacteria > Actinomycetota > Acidimicrobiia > Acidimicrobiales > Palsa-688 > JAFAWZ01. Next base: position 7,777 of record JAFAWZ010000285.1, read on the forward strand.
GTCGAAGGCCAGCTCGTCCTGACCACCGACGCAATTGACATAGACAAGGCCGCAGCTGGCATCGGCCGCCCTCGTAGCCAGCATGCGTTCTCGCTCTTCGAGCCGGCCTAGGGAGTACGGCGACGCGTTGATGTTGACGATGAGCTCGGCTCCAGCGGCTGCCTGGGCGGAGATCGGCCCGGTAGGGCTCCAGGCGTCCTCGCATATGGACACACCGACCCGGACACCGGCGATCCCGAACAGCTGGGTGGCCCCCCGGCCCGGAGCGAAGTACCGCTGTTCGTCGAACACCCCGTAGTTGGGCAAGAGCTGCTTGTGGTAGACGCCGCAGACCTCACCATGGGCGCATACGGCGGCCGCGTTGTAGAGGTCGAGCTGCTCGTCGACGAAGCCGATGACAGCAACGCAGTCGCCGGTCGCGGCAGCCAACTTGCTGAGCCCTGCCATGTTGTCGGCGACGAATCCCGGCTTGAGCAGAAGGTCCTCGGGCGGGTAACCGGTCAGCGCCAGCTCCGGAAACACCACCAGGTCGGCTCCCGAATCAGCCGCCGCCGACACGGCCTTGCCGATGCATGCGGCGTTGCCATCAAGGTCGCCGACGATCGGATTGATCTGAGCCATGGCCACTCGCAACCGGGTCACCGCTACGAGCGTAGATCCCGAGCCGCGAGTAACCAACCACCCTCGCCCTCTGAGAGGCTGTCGCAAAACGCGCGGGAGGGAGAAAGTTTTGCGACAGCCTCTGACGCCGACAGCGGCACACTGATCACTGTGCCTACGGACCAGGCCGACCGCAGCGTCAAGGCGCAGATCGAGTACAGCGCCGACCCAGCCAGGACCGCCCGGGCGGTGGCCCGGATCACCGAAACGGTCCCAGATGCCCAGGAGCGGCTGGAGGCCGACCCCGCCCTCCGAACCGGCCTGATCGCCGTGGTGGCCGCCAGCCCGTGGCTGGCTCGGGTTTGTGCCACCGACCCGCAAGCTCTGCAGGTGCTGGCCGATCTCGACCAGCCGGTAGTACCGGCGCGGGCCGACGAACGCCCGCCGGCCGACGCGCTACGAGACGCCAAGCAGCGGGAGCTGTTGCGCCTGGCTGCCCGGGACATCCTGGGCATAGACCAACTCGAACAGACAGGCACCGGGCTCAGCGTGCTCGCCTCTGAGCTGCTGGAGGCGGCATGGGAATACACCGTCGACACCAGCCATGAGCTGGCGGTCATCGGCATGGGCAAGCTCGGGGCAGGCGAATTGAACTACGCCAGCGACATAGACCTCCTGCTCGTGTCGGCCAACGGCGCCGGTCACGGGGAGCGCTCATCCGCGCCGGATCCTGGACCGTTCCTTGCGCTGGCCCGGGCCGTGTGGCGCACCGATCTCGATCTGCGACCTGAGGGGCGTTCGGGCGCACTCGTCCGCAGCGTGGCGTCTTACCGGGCGTACTGGGAACGGTGGGCTGAGGTTTGGGAGTTCCAGGCCCTCTTGAAAGGTCGCCCTGTATCCGGGAACGTCGAGTTGGGCGAGCGCTTCTACGAGCTCGCCCAGGCCCAGGTGTGGGGCCGGCCGTTCGGGCCCGACGAGCTGGCCCAGTTACGGCGGATGAAGGCCCGCTCGGAGGGGGAAATCACCCGGAGGGGATTGTCGGAACGGGAGCTCAAGCGCGGTCGGGGCGGCATCCGGGACGTCGAGTTCGCCATCCAGCTCCTCCAGCTGGTGCACGGACGCAGCGACACCGGCATCAGGGTGCCCTCCACCCTCAGCGCCATCGCCGCGCTGGCCCGGGGCGGTTACGTGGCCGCGGAGGACGCGACGGCGCTCGAAGCCGCCTATCGCTTCTTACGGACAGTGGAACATCGCCTGCAGCTCTATGAAGGCCAGCAGGTTCACACCGTCCCTGCGCAGTTGGACCGCAGGACCCACCTGGCCCGGGTGCTCGGCTACCGCGATGGCGCCGCGACTACTGCCGTCGGTCGTTTCGAGGCGGACCTGCGTTTCCACCAGGCCCGGGTTCGTTCCATTCATCAGCGGCTGTTCTTCCGACCTCTTCTAGAGATCTTCACCGGGACCGAGCCGAGGACGCAGCCGGGGGCGACGGCGCCGCAGGCCATCTCCCCCGAAGCGGCCGCGACCCGGCTCAGCGCGTTCGGCTTCACCGACGCGGAGCGAACTCGCCGGGCGGTCACCGAGCTGACCGGTGGATTCAGCCGGTCTTCTCAGCTGATGCAGCAGATGCTTCCTCTTCTATTGGACTGGTTGTCCGGTGCGGCGGACCCTGACCAGGGCCTGCTGGGCTTGACGATGCTGGCCGGAGAGCGCCACGCCCGGGACCGGCTGACCGCCCTCTGCCGGGAGTCGCCGATGGGAGCGCGCCAGCTGTGCGAACTGCTCGGCAGCGGGGGGCGCTTCAGCCGGGATCTGCTCCGCCATCCGGAGGTCATGACCGGGTTGGCTTCGGGAGACTTTCCCCGACCCGCCGGGCGGGGCGATCTCGACGACCGTCTCCACCGCTCGCTCGCTTGGCGCGGGGGACCTGGGGCGGTCGAAGTCGGGCTGCGCGTGTTCTTCCAGTCCGAGATCCTTCGGGTCGCGGCCCGCGACGTGCTCGGGCTGGACGATGTCGAAGCTACCGGAGAGGCGCTCTCGGACTTGGCCGACGCGGTGATCGGCGCCGCGGTTGGCGAAGCCGCAGCAGGCTTCCCCATGGCGGTGATCGGCGTGGGCCGTCTCGGGGGCCGTGAGATGGGCTACGGGAGCGACGTCGATCTGTTGTTCGTACATGACGTGCCTGACGGCACCCGCGCCGAGACAGCTGCGACGACCGCCGAGGCCGCGGCGGGTGAGCTCACCCGCCTGATCAGTGGCGCGACACCCGCCACGGGCGTCTACCGGGTCGACCTGGCGTTGCGACCCGAAGGCCGCCAGGGCCCGGCCATTCGGAGCCTGGCCGCCTACGCCGCGTATTACGAGCGTTGGGCCGAACCGTGGGAACGGCAGGCGCTCCTGCGCGGCCGGTTCGTCGCCGGCGACTCGGCGCTCGGCGATCGTTTCGCCGCCTTGGCCCGCAGCTTCGTCTGGGATCGCCCCTTCAACGAGGAAGATGTGCGGGCGATCCGCCGCATCAAGGCCCGAGTCGAGCGGGAACGGGTTCCTGCGGGGGAGGACCCCAAGTTCCACCTGAAGCTCGGGCCGGGTTCGATGACCGACATCGAGTGGACCGCTCAGCTGTTGCAGCTCCGCCACGGTGTCAGGGCAACCGGTACCGTCGAGGCACTGGAAGCCCTTGCCTCGCAAAATTGGCTGTCGGCCGACGATGCTCATCTCCTGCTGGACTCGTACCGGTTCTGTGAGCGGGCCCGGAACCGGCTCCACCTCATCCGCGAGGTGGCGGGAGACTCACTGCCCGGCCCGGGACGCCTGCTCGAAACGCTGTCTCGCAGCATGGGGACCACCAGCGCTGGCCTCCGCAACGAATATGCCCGTCGGACCCGGCGGGCCCGCCGGGTGGTGGAGCGACTCTTCTACGGTCTCGACCAGGCCTGAGCGCCCGCAGCAGGACGACTTGGACGAAGAGGAGGCGGAAGCCCCAGACGCCACCTCCGTGCCGATCTGAGAGGCTGTCGTCTTTGACCAACTCTCTCCTCCGCTCGCACCGAGGGGATAGGACGAGCCGCCGCCCTGTCCCACCTCAAAGTAGTTTTGCGACAGCTTCTGACCGCGTCAGGCCACCGCCCGGACGAGGAGAAATGCTCGGCTGAGCGCCACCTCGGCGTTCACGAGCCGGGACTCGAGCGCGTCCACTATCGCTTGGCGAGCAAGCTCGACGGTCTTCGGGTCGGCATTTTCGAGCATCCGCTGCACCGCCCCGACCTGCAGCGCTGCGTCCGCCATCTCCGAGATGCCGGTCTCGGGGGCCATGAGGAAGTCGTCATGGAAGGCAATGTCGATGTCGCAGAAGCCGGCTGCGTCGAGGACGCGGCGCATCGCCTCCGGCTCAGCGAGGGCAAACGGTCCGGGCGCGTCCGGCGCCGGCATCTCCGGCACCACATCCAACACGGCGATCGCGGCCTGAGCTGGTACGGACATCCAGTCATTGGCCTGTAGCGGCTGCCAGCACGCAAACGACAGAGCAGCACCTGATTTGAGCGACGCGTGCACGTTGCTGAACGCGGCAACGGGATCGGAGAAGAACATGACACCAAATCGCGAGTACGCGCCGTCGAAGCGACCTTGGCCGAGGTTGGTGCTCTGAACGTCGGCGTGGACCAGTTCGACGTTACCGACGCCGGCGTCGCCAAGATGTTGTCGGGCCCGCTCGAACATGGCCGCCGCGATGTCCACCCCGACGACCTGACCGCCGGGGCCGACGCGCCGGGCCAGCTCCACCGTCGTCTGCCCGGTGCCGCAGCCCAGATCGACGAGGACCTGACCGGGTCGGGGATCGAGCCTTTCCATCGCCATCCGGCCAGCTGGGCCGATCACCCGATCATGGACAGCCTCTTGGGCCGACCACGACTTGGCCCGACCGGCCCAGTACGCCGCCTGTTCGGTGTTGACGAACTCCATGTCGGGACCCTAACCCAGCTTGGGTGCCACAGCTCGGCGTATTGGTAGCCGGGACTGTCCTGCGGCAACATGGCAAGCGAGATGTCGGGCCTGCTCGAAGACTTGGATCTGGAGCAGCGCGCCGCTGCGGTTGCCATAAGCGGACCCGTGTGCATTATCGCCGGAGCCGGGACGGGGAAGACTCGGACGGTCACCTACCGGCTGGCGCACGGAATCAGGACGAGTCAGGTGGATCCGAGCCGGACGTTGGCCATCACCCATTCGAAGAAGGCGGCAGCGGAACTGGCGGATCGCCTCCACCGGCTCGGGGCTGGCGGCGTCGATACCCGTACGTTCCATACAGCCGGGCTGCGGGTGGCCGGGCAATTCTGGGGCCGGACAGGACGGTCAGGCCCGGCGCCGACGGTGCTGGCAGACCGCGAAGCGTGGCGGCTTTGGCGCGACGCTTTGCGAGCCGCTACCGGGAAAGAGCCGGACAACGCGGTGGTCCGGGACCTGATCGACGAGGTCGCCTGGGCCCGCAGCCAGCTGATCGACCACCCGGACTACGAATCGGCGGCCGGGCGGGCGGATCGCAACCCAGGTATGGACCTGCCGGTCGTAACGGGCTGCTGGGCGCGTTACACCCAGGCCAAGGCCCGACTGGAACGGGTGGACTTCGCTGACCTCCTCGACATCGCGGCCGGGCTGTTGGCCACCGACGAAGAGGCGGCCCGAACGGTTCGGGGCCGCTGGGCACACGTAACTGTCGACGAGTACCAAGACACTGATCCGGCCCAGCAGCGCCTCCTCGACGCTATCATCGGTAGCAGCGAGGACATCTGCGTGGTCGGCGATCCCCGACAGGCGATCTACTCATGGAAGGGGGCCGACCCCGCCTACCTGAGCCAGTTCGCCAAGCGTTACCCGTCGGCACAAGTGTTCGATCTCACCCGAAACTACCGCTCCAGCCCTCAGATCCTCGCATGGGCCAACCGCCTGGCATCCGAACGCGGCACCAAGCCATTGACCGCTACCCGCCCGGTCGGCCCGGCGCCCAAGATCCACCGGCTGGACACCGAAGCAGGCGAAGCCGCGTGGATAGCCGGCGCCATCCGCAAGGCGATCATGGCAGGAACACCTCCAGGGGAGATCGCGATCCTCTACCGGTTCAATTCAGCCCAGGCCCGCTTCGAAGCCGCCCTCGCCAAGGCGGAGGTCGCCACCGTGGTAGCCGAGGACGTCACCTTCTTCGAGCGAGACGAGATCCGCGCCGTGCTCGTTCCCTTCGGCCGCGCCGCCCGAGACCATCCGGAACGCAACGGGTTGGAACTGCTCAACGAGACAATGGCCCGCAGCGGCTTCGACCCACTGTCACCGCCCCCCGGACTCGGGGCCGCCCGTACCCGGTGGGAGTCGCAGCAAGCCCTTTTGGACCTTGTCAACGGGCTACCCAGCTCCCACCAAAACGAGGCTCTAGCGATGCTCTCCGAGCTCAACTCGCTGGCCCGACGCACGCCCGATCGGCCCGCCGAGGGTGTCACCCTCGCGACGCTGCACCGAGCGAAGGGACTGGAATGGGACACCGTCTTCGTCGCGGGAACAACCGCCGGAGCCATCCCCTCGACCTACGCCACCACTCCGAGTGAGCAGGCGGAAGAGGAGCGGCTCCTCCACGTGGGCGTCACCCGGGCGCGCAAGGAGCTGCACCTGACCTGGGCGGCCGCCAACTCTCGCGGCTGGGCCAACCGTCCGAGCCCCTTCCTGGACCAAGTCCCGAACGACCGACCTACCACGAGACGGCAGCCCAGGCGGTCAGGGACACGATCCAAGGACAACCTGCCGAGATCCTGGTCAGGAACTCAGACCGAAAGCGGGTCCTGCGCCCAATGCGTATCGGCTCTCAAAGGACTGGCCGCCCGCCGGCTGGGAATCTGCGCCGATTGTGTACGTACCGCCCCCGGCAACGTGGGTCGACGAGCCAGGGATGTGCTCGAGGTCGTCGCGGCAGCCGCTCATGAGACGGGAGACGACCCACAGAAGCTGGTCAGCGGAGACGGCCTGCTCCGGCTGTTGGACAGGCGTCCCGACTCCGCCAGCAAGGTCTCGGCGGTACCGGGAGTACGAGTGACCATCGAATTGGCGGCCCGAATCGCGCACGCGCTCAAAGACTGACGTTGCCGCTGCCAAACCCGGACTCGAGGCAGCGCTTCGCGTTCACTGCTTTCCGCCGACCAGCTGGTTCTGGTAGGCAAACGCGGTGGCGGCGGTTCGTGAGTTGACGCCGAGCTTGTTGAAGATGTTCGTCAGGTGGCGAGAGACCGTCTTGGCACTCAGATGTAGCTGAGCGGCGATCTCTTTGTTGGCCCGGCCCGCCGCGATGAGGCAGAGGACCTCGATCTCGCGGTCCGTCAGTCCGGCGGGCGACCGCGGCCGTCGGGTCTCGATGATGTGGATGTCGAGATGAGCGCCGATCTGCTCGAATAGGACACGGGCGCGAGCGAACGACCGAGTGGCAGCCTGCTCGTCTCCTGCTTGCCGGCACGCTTGACCGAGCAACGTATTTGCGGTGGCGACCTCGTATGGGACCTGCAGCTCCTGCCATTTGCTCAAAGCGGTGCGGAGGGTTGTTACCGCCGCTGTCGGGTCCCCTTCGGCGAGTTGAAGCCGACCTCTGGCCAACACGGCCAAAGCGGAGAGCATGGCCGTATCGAACGTACGGGCGAGCGATTCCAGTTCGC
>JAFAWZ010000010.1 GCA_019241495.1 Acidimicrobiales bacterium
GCCGGAGAAGGTGGCTGGAAGGTGCAAACGCGGTGGGCCCCGTCGAGGCGTGCTCGACGGCGGGATGGTCGATCACGGGACAGCCGACATGGCCCGTTTGGTGGTGCGCGGTGCCCGGGAGCACAACCTGAAGAACATCTCGCTCGACCTGCCCCGGGACCGGCTGATCGTGTTCACCGGGCTGTCGGGGTCGGGCAAGAGCTCTTTGGCCTTCGACACCATCTACGCCGAGGGCCAGCGCCGGTACGTCGAGTCGCTGTCGAGCTACGCCCGCCAGTTCCTCGGGCAGATGGACAAGCCCGACGTCGACTTCATCGAGGGGCTGTCGCCGGCCATCTCGATCGACCAGAAGTCGGCGTCTCGCAACCCCCGTTCCACGGTGGGGACCATCACGGAGATCTACGACTATCTCCGGCTGCTCTACGCCCGGGTCGGGGTTCCCCACTGCCCGAACGACGGCACGGTGGTGCAGCGCCAGACCCCCCAGCAGATCGTGGACCGCATCCTGGAACTGCCGGAGGGGACCCGTTTCCAGGTCCTGGCGCCCGTCGTGCGGGGCCGCAAAGGTGAGTACCAGAGCCTGTTGGACGAGCTGTCGGGCCAGGGCTACGCCCGGGCCCGCATCGACGGTGAGGTGCACGAGCTGTCCGACCCGCCGAAGCTGGCCCGTTACGAGATCCACACCATCGAGGTGGTGGTGGACCGGCTGGTCAAGCGGGAGGGCATCGAGCGCCGCCTGACCGACTCGCTGGAGACCGCCCTGCGCCTGGCCGAGGGCGTGGCCGAGGTGCAGCTGGTCCCCCGGGAGGCCGAGGATGGGTCGTCCGAAGGCTCCGACGACACCCTCACCTTCTCCCAGCACCTGGCCTGTCGGACCTGTGGCCTATCGTTCGACGAGCTGGCCCCCCGGAACTTCTCGTTCAACTCCCCGTACGGGGCCTGCCCCCACTGCGACGGGCTCGGCACCAAGTTCGAAGTCGACCCCGAGCTGGTGGTGCGTGACCCGGACCTGTCCATCGACGAGGGGGCTATCGCCCCTTGGGCGGGCAACCGCGGCGAGTACTTCGGCCGGGTGCTGGAGGCGGTCGCCGCGTCGGGGGGTTTCTCGACCGCGACCGCGTGGAAGAAGCTGAAGAAGGCGGAGCAGAAGCTCGTGCTGTTCGGGACGGGTACCAAGAAGGTCCACGTCCAGTACCGGAACCGCTACGGGCGGGTACGCTCGTACGACACCCACTACGAGGGGGTCGTGCCGTGGCTGACCCGCCGGCACTCCGAGGCCGACTCCGACTACGCCCGGGAGACCATCGAGGGGTACATGCGGGAGGTGCCCTGCCCGGACTGCGGGGGCGCCCGGCTCAAGCCCGAGAGCCTGGCCGTGACCGTAGCGGGCCGGAACATCTTCGAGCTGTGCAATCTGTCCTTGTCGGATTCGACGCGGGTCATGGGCGAGCTCGAGCTGTCCGAGCGCGACCACCTGATCGCCGACCGGGTGCTGAAGGAGATCCGGGCTCGCATGCAGTTCCTCCTCGATGTCGGCTTGGACTACCTCAGCCTCAACCGGTCGGCCGGCACCCTGGCAGGTGGTGAGGCGCAGCGGATCCGCCTGGCGTCGCAGATCGGCAGCGGCCTGGTCGGCGTCCTCTACGTGCTCGACGAGCCGTCCATCGGGCTGCACCAGCGGGACAATCACAAGCTGATCGAGACCCTCCTGCGCCTGCGGGACCTCGGCAACACGGTGATCGTCGTCGAACACGACGAGGACACGATCCGGGTCGCCGACCACGTCGTGGACATCGGGCCCGGTGCCGGCGAGCACGGCGGCCAGGTGGTGGTGTCCGGGCCGGTATCGGCCCTGCTGAGCTCGAAGGACTCTCTGACCGGCCAGTACCTGAACCGGGTGCGGGAGATCCCGGTGCCTGTCCTGCGCCGTTCGCCGAAGGGGTTCCTGACCGTCAAAGGGGCCCGGGAGCACAACCTGAAGGGCATCGATGTCGAGTTCCCCCTCGGCTGCATGGTGGCGGTCACCGGCGTCTCGGGCTCGGGGAAGTCGACGCTGGTCAACGACATCCTCTTGCGGGCTCTGATGCAGAAGATCTACCGGTCCAAGGAGGTGCCGGGCCGCCACGTCCGGGTGGAGGGCATCGAGCTGCTCGACAAGGTCATCAGCATCGACCAGTCACCGATCGGTCGGACGCCGCGCTCCAACCCGGCCACCTACACGGGGGTGTTCGACCACATCCGGCGGCTCTTCGCGGCGACCACCGAGGCGAAGGTACGGGGCTACCAGCCCGGCCGGTTCTCGTTCAACGTCAAGGGGGGCCGTTGTGAGGCCTGCGCGGGCGACGGGACGATCAAGATCGAGATGCACTTCCTGCCCGACGTGTACGTCCCTTGCGAAGTGTGCAAAGGGGCCCGGTACAACCGGGACACCCTCGACATCACCTTCAAGGGGAAGAACATCGCCGACGTGCTCGAGATGCCCTGCGAGGAAGCGCTGGAGTTCTTCGCCAACCAGCCGCCCATCGCCCGCCACATGCAGACCCTCGTGGACGTGGGCCTCGGGTACGTGCGGTTGGGCCAACCCGCCCCGACGTTGTCCGGCGGAGAGGCGCAGCGGATCAAGCTGGCCAGCGAGCTGTCCAAGCGATCCACCGGTCACACCATCTACGTGCTGGACGAGCCGACCACCGGGTTGCACTTCGAGGACATCCGCAAGCTGCTCGCTGTGCTGTCCCGCCTGGTCGACCAGGGGAACACGGTGCTGGTGATCGAGCACAACCTCGATGTGATCAAGACGGCCGACTGGCTCATCGACCTCGGACCCGAAGGCGGAGACGGGGGTGGCCGGGTCGTCGTGGAGGGCACGCCCGAAGCGGTGGCCAAGACCTCGGGAAGCCACACCGGAAGGTTCCTGGCGCCTCTGCTGTAGGACCGCTTGGTTGGCCGCGGGCCGGGGCCTGGTGCTTCGTCAATAGTGGTCACTTGACCTACGCATGTGTGGGTCAAGTGACCACTATTGACGAAGCCGATCGAGCCAACTCCGGTCGCCGCCCCTCATTAGAAGCTGTCGGAAGACGCCTTCTCCGTCCCGCGAGTTTTGCGACAGCTTCTCAGGTGATTTCGAGCATCCGCTGCAGGGCGACCCGGGCCCACTCCGCGGTCGCCGGGTCGACCGAGATCCGATTGACGACCCGGCCCGACGCCAGCTCCTCCAGCACCCAGCACAGGTGGGCGGCGTCGACGCGGAACATCGTCGAGCAGGGGCAGATGAGCGGATCCAGCGACACGATGCGCAGCGACGGGTGGGTCGCGGCCAGTCGCTGCACCAGGTGGATCTCGGTGGCGATGGCCACCGGGGTGCCGGCCGGGGCCGAGGCAGCCAGTGAGGATACGGCCGAGATGATGTGATCGGTGCTGCCGACCTGGTCGGCCAGCGCGACCACCTCGTGGGCGCACTCCGGGTGGGCGATCACCACCCCGTCGGGGTGCTCGGCGCGGAACTGTTCGACATGGGCCGGCTTGAACCGTTGGTGAACCGAGCAGTGGCCCTTCCACAAGAGGAACCGTGCTTCTTTCACCGTGGGCTCGTCGAGCCCGCCCAGGGTGTGCCTGGGGTCCCAAACCGCGGTGTCGGCGGCTGAGAAGCCCAGCTGATAGGCGGTGTTGCGGCCCAGGTGCTGGTCGGGGAAGAACAGGACCTTGGTGGCCGGGCCGTGCTGGTCGAGGGCCCAGGTCACCACCGCCCGGGCATTCGAGGAGGTGCACACCGCGCCCCCGTGAGAGCCGACGAACGCCTTCAATGCGGCAGAGGAGTTCATGTAGGTGATGGGAACCAGGCACGACAGGTCGGTCACCGACGACAGGGCGTCCCACGCCTCTTCGACCTCGTCGAGGTCGGCCATGTCGGCCATCGAGCACCCTGCGTTCAGGTCGGGGAGGATCACCGCGACGTCGGGTCCGGTCAGGATGTCGGCCGACTCGGCCATGAAGTGCACCCCGCAGAACACCACGTACTCGGCCGATGACGCGGCGGCCTGGCGGGACAACCCGAACGAGTCGCCCCGGGCGTCCGCCCAGCGCATCACTTCCTCCCGCTGGTAGTGGTGACCGAGGATTATCAGCCGGGGGCCGAGCGACGCTTTGGCCGCCGCGATGCGCGCGGCCAATGAATCGGATGTGTCATCGACGTAGCCCGAAGGTAGGGGAGCCTGAAGGCGGAGCATGTGGACCTCCTCCGGTCAACCGGAACTGAAGAGCGGCGGAACAGAGAGCTCACCTTCGATCAACGGCCGGCGGGGACAGCCCGGGCGCCCATCCGCGGGGATGTCGGCCTCCGAAGGGTGTATGTAGCCGGATTCCGGGCCGGCCGTGCCAGCCAGCATAACGCCGCCGCGGCCGAAACGTCACGTGCGGCTAGAAGCTGTCGCAAGACTCGCGGGAGGGAGAAGGCGGCGGCTCGTCTTTGACCAACTCTCTGCTCCTCTCGCACCCTGGGGATGGGACGAGCCGTCGCCTTCTTCCACCTGGAAATGGTTTGCGACAGCTTCTTACGTCACCAGCCGCAGGTGGCCGGAATGTCACAGGTGTGGGGCAAACTCGAAGGGTGCTGCAGCGTCCGCCCGCCGGGACCATCCCCGACGCCCCCGGCTCGTACCAGTTCCGGGATCGGGACGGGCGGGTGATCTATGTGGGCAAGGCCAAGTCCCTGCGCAGCCGCCTGGGCAACTACTTCCAGAGCCCGGCCGGCCTGCCGCCCCGCACCGCCCAGATGGTCGCCAGCGCCGAGACCGTCGAGTGGATCCAGGTCCGCAACGACGTCGAAGCCCTGATGCTCGAGTACAGCCTGATAAAGCAGCACAAGCCCCGGTTCAACGTCCGCCTGCGCGACGACAAGAGCTACCCGTTCCTCGCCATCACCATGGCCGACGAGTGGCCCCGGGCCATGGTGAAGCGAGGGACCAAGGACCGCGGCAGCCGGTACTTCGGGCCCTACGCCCACGCCTACGCCATCCGCGAGACGCTCGACCTGTTGTTGCGCACCTTCCCGATCCGCACCTGCTCGGACAACAAGTTCCAGCGCCACCACCGCCTCGGGCGGCCGTGCCTCCTGTTCCACATCGAGAAGTGCTGCGGGCCGTGCACCGAGCCGGTGGAGCGGCCGGTGTACATGCAGCTCGTCCTCGACCTCATCGAGTTCCTCGACGGGGAGACCGACCCGGTCGTGAAGCGCCTCGAGCGCGACATGCTCGACGCGTCGGACCGGCTGGAGTTCGAGCTGGCCGCGCGGCTGCGCGACCGGCTGGCGTC
>JAFAWZ010000261.1 GCA_019241495.1 Acidimicrobiales bacterium
GTTCGCCACGATCAGGTCGGCGCCCTTGGCGGCCAGCTTGGCCAGGGCGTGGTCCCTCAACGAGCCTTCCGGCCTTACGGTCTCGGCCGCGAACCCGACCAGCACCTGATCGGGGCGGCGTCTCGAGCCGAGGCCGGCCAGGATGTCGGCGGTCGGTTCCAACACGATGTCCGGGGGACCATCGGCCTTCTTCAGCTTGTGGTCGGACACCGCCTTGGGGGTGAAATCGGCTACCGCGGCGGCCATGACTATCACGTCGGCGGCAGCCTCGTATCGCCCGACTTCCGCTTCCATCTGGGCGGCCGTCTCGACCTCTACTACCTCCACCCCCACAGGCGGGGCCAGAGAGGACGAGACGGTCGTGATGAGCGTCACCGCCGCTCCTCTGCGGGCGAGAGAGGAAGCCACCGCGTACCCCTGCTTGCCCGACGAACGGTTGCCGATGAAGCGGACCGGGTCGATCGCCTCGCGTGTTCCCCCGGCTGTGACCACGGCCTGCGTGCCGCTCAGCTCGCCGGCCTGGCCCATGATCGCGGCCGCGGCGGCGACGATGTCAGCTGGATCGGGGAGGCGGCCCGAGCCGCGGTCGCCCCCGGCGAGGCGGCCCGAGGCCGGTTCGAGCACGTGGACGCCGCGCCGGCGCAAGGTCGCGATGTTCTCCTCGACCGCGGGGTGTTCCCACATCTCGGTGTGCATGGCGGGGCAGATGAGCACGGGGGCCCGGGTGGCGAGGAGGGTGGCGGTCAGGAGGTCGCTGGATATGCCCGCCGCGTACGCGCCGATGAGGCGGGCGGTGGCCGGGGCGACGAGCACCAGATCGGCTGACTGCCCGAGGCGGGTGTGGGGAATGGGCTCTGCGCTGTCCCACAGCGAGCGTCGCACTGGTTCGGAGGCAAGCGCGGACAGGGTGGCCTCACCGACGAAACGGGTGGCGCCGGGGGTCATCACCGGGCTCACCCAGGCCCCGGCGTCCATGAGACGGCGACACACCTCGACGGCCTTGTAGGCCGCGATACCCCCGCTGATGCCCAGGACGATCCGGCGGCCGGAGAGGCTTATCTCACGCCCCAGGTTCCGGCTCCGCGCTTGGCGCACCGGCGGTGTCCTCCTCCGCGGCGGCGTCGGGGTCAGGGCGGGTATAGGTGATCTTGCCCACCGCGACCTCCTCCAAGGCTATGGACAGAGGCTTGCGCGATACCGAGGTGACCTGCGGGGGGACGATCAGGCCCAGGCCCTCACCCAACTGGTTGAAATAGGAGTTGATCTGCCGGCCCCTCATGGCCGCCAGGCTGACCAGGGTGAACTTCGAATCCACCCGGTCGAGGAGGTCCTCCACGGGCGGTTCCATCATGGTGGCCAGGCGTTCCGACACGGGTATCACTCCAGGTTGGGGGGGTTACGACGCGCTGCGATTATACCCGCGACCTCCCGGGCAGCCCGGTCAACGTCGTCGTTTACCACCAGGTGATCGGCCAGCCCGGCTCCGAGGGCTTCCTCCTCGTCGCCTACGGCCAGGCGCCGGGCGATGCTCGGCTCGTCGTCGCCGCGATGGCGCAGTCGGGCCTCCCGGGCCTCTCTCGAAGGTGCGGTGATGAAGATCAAGACCGCGCCGGGATCGGCCGCCTTGACCTGCTCGGCCCCGTTGAGCTCGATCTCGAGCAGCAGATCCCCGTCGCCGGCCTCTGGGACGGGCGTGCCGTAGAGCTGCCCGTTGGCGGCGAACTCGTTCCACTCCAGAAAGCCCTGGGCGGCCAGGCGGGACTGGAACTGCTTCCGGTCCACGAACACGTACGCATCGGCCGGCTCGCGGGGCCGCCGGGGCCGGGTCGTCCACGAGCGCGACAAACGCAGCTCCGGGTCGAGCGTCAAGAGGCGGGCGACGACCGTTCCCTTCCCAACCCCCGCGGGCCCCGAGATGACGAAGATCAAATGGAGGTCGGCGCTTAGGCGCTCAGCTTTTCGAACAGTCGCTTGCGCTGCTGCTCTCCGAGTCCGTGCAGCCGGCGGGTCTCGCTGATTCCCACGTCCTCCATGAGCCGGCGGGCCTTCACCTTCCCGAGCCCGGGCAGTGACTCCAGCACAGCGAGCACCTTCATCTTGCCGACGATCTCGTCCGTGTCGGCCTGGCGGAGCAGCTCGGCCAGAGTGATGGAGCCCATCTTGAGCTTCTCCTTCAGCTCGGCGCGCATACGTCGGGCCAGAGCGGCCTTCTCCAAGGCGGCCTGTCGTTGATCGGCCGACAACGATGGTGGCAACGGCATGCGGCGAACCATAGCGCGCCGGGCGGGCGGACTACGCCGTGAGCGACGAGACGAGCTCCGACGCGGCGCTCTTACGGTCCTTAGAAGCAGTGACGGCCCGGCCCACGACCAACAGGTCGGCACCTGCGGCCAGCGCCTCGCCCGGGGTGGCGGAGCGGGCCTGGTCGTCCGCCGGGGAGCCGGGGGGCCGCAAGCCGGGCACCACGGCGATCAAGCGAGGCGCCAGCTGTTTGGCCTCGGCCACGTCGGACGCGGCGCACACTACCCCGGCGCAGCGGGATTCGACCGCGGCGGCGACCCGCTTGCCGAGGATGTGCGGCGGCGCGTCCGCGTCGCTGGTGAGGACGGTCACCGCGAGCGCCGACGGGATGGGCAGCCCGGCCAGCTCGGCCCCCTCGGTGAGCCCTTCGACCCCAGCTCGCAGGACGGCGGGGCCGGCGAAGGCATGCATGGTCAGGTAGGAGACGCCGAGCGCCCCGAGCACCCGGGCCGCCTTTCGGACCGTGGTTGGGATGTCGGCCAGCTTCAGGTCCAAGAACACCTCGTAGCCGTCGTCTATGAGCATCTGCACGACCCGCGGCCCGGCCGCACTGAACAGCTCCAGGCCCACCTTGGCCACGCCGAACCAGGGGGCCAGCTCGGCGGCCAGCCGCTGGGCTTCGACCGCGTCGTCCACATCGAGGGCCAGGGCCAGGCGGCTCCGAAGCTCACTGGCCCGGAGTTCATTGGTTTGCATGCGGTATTCCTTTCAAGTCGGCTATGCCATGGGCCGCGCACCAGGCGTGCAGCTCTTCCAGGACCCGGGCGGGTGCCCGCGGATCTGCAAATGTGGCCGTCCCTACCTGCACCGCGTCGGCGCCCGCGACCAAAAGCTCGGCCGCGTCGGCTCCGCTCGAGACCCCACCGACGCCGACGATGGGCAGACCCGGGTGGGCCTGGCGGCACTCGTACACGGCTCGCACCGCGACGGGGTGGATGGCCGGGCCCGACAAGCCCCCGCCGCCTCCTCCGAGGCGGGGATGGCCGGTTGCCGGGTCGAGGGCCAACCCCATCACCGTGTTGACCAGGGTGACCGCCTCCGCTCCGGCTTGCGCCGCGGCGCCGGCCAGCTCGGGAAGGTCGGTGACATTGGGGCTCAGTTTGGCCCACAGCGGGAGGCTGCCTCGAAGCCCAGCCGCCGCGGCCCCCACCGCCTCGGTGACACCGTGGCAGCTGTGGGCGAACATCTTGCGGCGGTCCTCGACGTTCGGGCACGAGATGTTGGCCTCCACCGCGACCACGCCAGCGGGGGGGCCCTCACTCACCAGGGCGGCGGCGGCCTGCTCGTAGGCGGCCGCGGTGAAGCCCCAGATGCTGGCGACCACAGAGGCGCCTGTCGCGGCCAGGGGGGGCAGCTCCTCGCTACGCCAACGGTCCATGCCCCGGTTCTGGAGGCCCACGCTGTTGAGCATCCCGGCCGCCAGCGGGAGCAGTCTCGGGGGTGGGTTGCCGTCCCACGGCTCGGCCGACACCGACTTCACGACCACGGCGCCGAGTGATGAGAGATCGAAGTAGGCCGCCAGCTCGGCGCCGTGGCCGGCCGTCCCCGACGCGGTCATCACCGGGTTGCGAAGGGTGACCGATCCCACCTGGGCGGTGAGGTCCGGCCTATGAACAACCTGGACGGCCGCGCCAAGTATCCCCTTGGTGCTGCTTCCTCTTCGGCCTGCGGCCGTCCAAGTTGCTCTGCAGCCGTCCCTGAGGTTCATCCGAGCGGGAGCCGCTCCTGGCCCGCCTCGTGGTACTCCTGCAGGCTGCGCACCATGAGCTCGCGATCCGCCCGGTCCCCGATGCCGGCCACCGCGGCGCGCGCCGCCGCCACAGTCGTCAGGCATGCCACTCGGTGCTGGTTGGCGGCCCGGCGGATGTATGCACCGTCGGCCCGGGGACCACGGCCCCGGGGGGTGTTGACGACCAGGTTCACCTTCCCGTCCCTAATGAGTGCCACCGCATCCACGCTGTCATGGCGTTCGGCCACGCAGCCGGGCTCGATAGATGTCTCCCCTACCTTCGCCACCACCGTCTCCACCGGCACTCCGGCGCGTTCGAACCACGCCGCCGTTCCCGCCGTGGCGGCCAACGAGAAGCCCAGCTGGACGAAGCGGCGGGCGACGGCGACGCCGGCGTCTTTGTCCCTGTCGGCCAACGAGAAGAAGATCGCTCCTCCGCCGGGCAGCTCGTCACCCGCGGCGGCCTGGCTTTTGGCGAACGCCAGGCCGAAGGTGGCGTCGATGCCCATCACCTCGCCGGTCGAGCGCATCTCCGGGCCGAGCAGCGTGTCGGTGCCGGGAAATTTGACGAACGGGAAGACCGCCTCCTTGACGCCGACGTGCGCCGGCCGCGCCTCCCAGGTCGCGTCGCGCACGCCGAGCTCGTCGAGCGTGCGCCCCACCATCACACGCGCCGCGATCTTGGCCAGCGGCTGCCCCGTCACCTTCGACACGAACGGCACGGTGCGCGACGCGCGCGGGTTGACTTCGAGGACGTAGACGCGGTCGTCCTTTATCGCGAACTGAATGTTGATGAGGCCGCGAACCTTCAGGGAACGCGCGAGCGTGCGCGTGTAGTGGCGCATCGTGTCGAGGTGCTCTTCGGCAATCTTGAACGGCGGCAGCACGGACGAAGAGTCGCCCGAGTGAATCCCCGCCTCTTCGATGTGCTCCTGAATCCCGGCGACGACGCAGGTCTCACTGTCTGCGAGCGCGTCCACGTCGAACTCGGCCGCGCGCTCCAGAAACTTGTCGATGAGCACGGGCTTCTCCGGCGAGGCGTCGACGGCCGTGCGCATG
>JAFAWZ010000158.1 GCA_019241495.1 Acidimicrobiales bacterium
GTTGAAGGAGTACTGGGGCGACGCGGCCAGCCCCGACAACGAATTCTGTTTCGATTACCTGCCCCGGGTCGATGGGGATCATGGCACGTACCGCACCGTGATGGACATGATCGACGGGAAGGTGTTCGGCTACTTCCTCCTCGGGCAGAACCCCGCCGTCGGCTCGGCCCATGGCCGGCTCCAGCGGCTCGGCCTGGCCAACCTCGAGTGGCTCGTGGTCAGGGACCTGACGATGATCGAGAGCGCCACGTTCTGGAGGGACTCCCCGGAGGTCGAGACCGGCGAGATCGCACCGAAGCGTTGCCGGACGGAGGTGTTCTTCTTCCCCGCTGCGGCGCACACCGAGAAGGAGGGGACGTTCACCAACACCCAGCGGCTCCTGCAGTGGCGGGAGAAGGCCACCGAGCCGCGAGGCGACCAACGCTCGGAGCTGTGGTTCTTCTACCACCTGGGCCGCCGGCTCCAGCAAAGGCTGGCCGGATCGCCCGAGGAGCGGGACCGCCCCGTCACAGATCTCGCTTGGGACTATGAGGTCTCTGGCGACGAGCCCGAGGCCTCCGACGTGCTCCGCCACATGAGCGGATGCGACCTCACCTCGCGGCGCCTCGTCGACGGCTATCTGGAGCTGCGGGCCGACGGGTCGACATCGTGCGGTTGCTGGATCTACAGCGGCGTCTACGCCGGAGGGGTGAACCAGGCCGCCCGGCGAGGCTCCGAGTGGGGCTGGGCCTGGCCTTCCGACCGGCGCATCCTCTACAACCGGGCCTCCGCCGACCCGCAGGGCCGCCCGTGGAGCGAGCGCAAGGCGTGGGTGTGGTGGGACGAGGAACGCCGGGAATGGACCGGCCATGACGTGCCCGACTTCGAGGCCGGGAAAGCCCCCGACTACCGGCCCCCTCCGGACGCGGTCGGACCCGAGGCGCTGGCGGGCGACGACCCGTTCGTCATGCAACCCGATGGCAAGGGCTGGTTGTTCGCCCCGAGCGGCCTGGTCGACGGCCCGCTCCCGACGCACTACGAGCCGCACGAGTCGCCCTTTCCCAACGCCCTGTACCCCCAGCGAGCCAACCCCACCCGGCGGCTGTACAACCGACCCGAAAACCCGACCAACGCTGGCAACCCATCGAAATCAGGCGGCGCCGGGCGGTTTCCCTACGTGCTGACCACGGCTCGCCTCACCGAGCATCACACCGCCGGGGGGATGAGCCGGACCCTTCCCTACCTGAGCGAGCTGCAGCCCGCCCTCACCGTCGAGGTGTCGCCGGAGCTGGCGAGGGAGCGGGGTCTGCGGCACCTGGGTTGGGCTCACGTAGTCACCAGCCGGGCCGCAGTTGAAGCGCGCGTGCTCGTGACCGACCGAATGAAACCGCTGCGCGTCCTCGACCGGGTCGTTCACCAGGTATGGCTGCCCTACCACTGGGGCTCGCGGGGGCTCACCACGGGGGATGTCGTGAATGATCTGTTCGGCGTGGTGTTGGACCCCAACGTCTTCATCCAAGAGACCAAAGCGGCCACCTGCGACATACGGCCCGGGCGCCGCCCCACCGGGCCGGCCCTGGTCGAGTACCTGGCCCGCTATCGCGACGAGGAGTCCGGATGACAGATCACCCACCGCGGGTCGGATTCTTCACCGACACCTCCGTCTGCATCGGTTGCAAGGCGTGCGAGGTGGCCTGCAAGGAGTGGAACGGCGTGCCCGACGACGGCCTGAACCTGCTCGGCATGTCGTTCGACAACACCGGCATGCTCGGTGCCAACTCGTGGCGCCACGTCGCCTTCATCGAGCAGCCGACCCGGCTCGGCCATCAGGACGCGGGCGTGGCCGGTCTGCCCGTCGGGCCGTCGTCGGCGCCCCAGGTGGCCGGCGTGATCTCGGCCCAGATGCGGCGGGCCGAGCGCGGCGGGGGCGAGCTCGGCACCTCGGCGTGGGAGCCGGGGCTGCCCGAACCCGGCCCGGCTCCCGATGGCAGCGGGCCGGACCGGATGGACTTCAGGTGGCTGATGATGTCCGACGTGTGCAAGCACTGCACCCGCGCCGGGTGCCTGGACGTGTGCCCGACGGGGTCGCTGCTGCGCACCGAGTTCGACACCGTCGTCGTGCAGCAGGACATCTGCAACGGCTGCGGCTACTGCGTCTCGGCCTGCCCCTACGGCGTCATCGGGCGCC
>JAFAWZ010000054.1 GCA_019241495.1 Acidimicrobiales bacterium
TCGGTGGAGACGACCGAGCTCATGTACGACATTCAATGCGAGCGCTTCCGCCTCCGTCCCGACTCTGGCGGTGCGGGTCGCTACCGGGGCGGCCTCGGAATCGAGAAGGACATTCGCTTCTTGGTCGATTGCATAGTGAGCGCACGAACCGACCGGTGGGTGTTCCCGCCCGGCGGCATACGAGGCGGTTCCAGCGGGGCGCCAGGGGCGTATGTGCTGCAACCCGACCAACCCGACGAGGTCCGCCTACCCTCGAAGTTCGGGGAGTACCCGGTTCACGCCGGTCAGGTGATGTCGTTTCGGACAGTGGGAGGTGGGGGCTACGGCCCGCCGATGGAACGTGACCCGGGTTTGGTCCTCGACGACGTTCGGTCCGGCAAGGTCTCGATCGAGGCGGCCCGGCGCGACTACGGGGTCGTGGTCGCCGGCTCGGCCCCCCGGAGCGACATGACCGTCGATCAAGCTGGCACCGACCGGCTTCGCGCCGGAGTGCAGTCGTGAGCGACCTTTGGGAGCGAACCAGTTTGACAGGCGGCTCCGTCGTCCCTTGGACGGGGGAGCTGTGAGCGTCGCGCTCGGCCTCGACATCGGGGGCACGTTCACCGATGTGGTGCTCCTGCAAGCTGATGGCCGGATCCACACGGCCAAGGTCCTCAACACGCCCGACGACATGGCCGACGCCTGCATCAAGGGTTTGCTGGAGGTGCTCGCCAAAGCCGGTTTGGACGGTCGAGCAATAGGTCGGGTCGTGCACGCGACCACCCGTGCCACCAACGAGATCATCGAGCGCCGCCGCCCCCCGGTGGCCTTCATCACCACTGAGGGCTTCATCGACTTGTTCACCATCGCCGGCGCCGACCGCCGCGACCTGTACGACCTGGCGTGGGAGAGGTGGTCGCTACCGATCGCGCCGCACAGCTCGTTCGAGGTTCCCGAACGCATCGGCGCCGGGAACCGGGTGGTCCGACCTCTCGACCCGAAGGACGTCGAGACGATCGGCCAGGCCCTGGCCGCCGACCCGCCCGAGGCCGTAGCGGTGTGCCTTCTCCATTCGTATGCGTCACCTCAACACGAGAGGCTCATCGGCGATCTGCTGCAGAAACGTTTCCCGGACAGCTTCATCGCCCTCTCGTCGGACATCTGGCCGGAGCACGGCGAGTACAACCGGGCTGTAGCCACCATCTTGTCTTCCTACATCGGCCCGGTGATGCGTAACTACCTGGCGTCTCTGGAAGAGCGGCTGCGCCAGCAGGGCGTCACCGGTTTCCTCCAGATCATGCAGTCGAATGGGGGCACGATGTCGGTCGAGCAGACCGTCCGGAGGCCGCTGTTCAGCATCGAGTCCGGGCCGGCGGCCGGCGCGTTGGCCGCTGGCTACATCGGCGGGTCCACCGGTCACGACCACGTGATCGCGTTCGACATGGGCGGTACCACAGCCAAGGCCGCGGTGCTCGAGGACGGAAAGCCGGCGTTGCGGAATGATTTCCGTGTCGGCGGCGCGGCCAGTGGCAGCGACACCGGGGTGTTGGTGCACCTGCCTGTCGTCGACCTGGCCGAGGTCGGGGCAGGAGGCGGGAGCATCGCCTGGATCGATCCGGGCGGAGCCCTTCAGATCGGGCCCCGGAGTGCGGGGGCCAGCCCGGGACCGGCCTGTTACGGGCTGGGCGGCGGTGAGCCGACGGTCACTGACGCCAACCTGCTCCTCGGTTACCTCTCGCCGTCGTACTTCCTCGGCGGCGCCATGCCACTGCGCGTGGACCAGGCTGAAGAGGCCGTCGCCGGGATAGCGGAGCGGATGGGTTGCACACCCATCGAGGCGGCGGCCGCCGTATACGACATCGTCAACATCAACATGGCCCAGGCCGTGCGGCTGGTCACGCTGGCCCGGGGGCAGGATCCGCGCGACCACGTCCTGCTCGCTTCAGGTGGTGCCGGCCCGACCCATGTGGCTCGCCTGGCCGAGGCCTTCGGGATCACCAAGGTGCTCGTGCCGCCGGTGCCAGGCGTCTTCTCCACGCTGGGCCTCCTTTGCTCCGATGCCGTGCACGAGGACATCAAGGCGGTTTCCATCGATCACGACACCGCCGACCCAGGCCAGCTAACCGCCATATACGAGCAACTCGAAGTCGAGCAGTACGCCGGACTGGCCGGCACCGGTCTCGATGTCTCCCGTGTCGTCGTGGAGCGCAGCATCGACGTCCGTCGCCCGAGGCAGACGCACAGCCTTACCGTCCCCGTGGCGGCGGGGCCCCTCGACGCTGGTGAGCTCGATGCGATCAGAGATCGTTACCTCGACCGGTACGAACAGATGTACGGGATCAGGCGTGAGGGCCCCGTCGTGTTCCAGGGTTGCCGGGTGAGGCTGCGTGTACCCAGCGTCGTCACGCTCGCGACGGCACCTGCCGCACCGTCGAGCCCGGCGCCGGAGCCCAAGGGGACCCGCCAGGCGTTCTTCCGGGAGCTGGGCGTGCAACCCGACATACCCGTGTACGAGCGGACCAGCCTCGGGGTGGGTTGGCGACACATGGGACCCGTTCTTGTCGAGGAAGTCGAATCCACTACGGTGGTGCCTCCGGGTTGGGAAGCGTCGATAGACGATCACGGCAACCTGGTCATGACCAAGGACTGAGATCGACCAAGAGACTGAGATCCACTAGAGGCTGAGATCGACATGGCAGACCGGGCGCCGAGGACTCCAAGACCATCGGGCCGGTCCGGTCAGCAGCTTTCGAAAGAGGCCATAGTCCGCACAGCGATCCGCCTGCTCGAC
The DNA here is from genome assembly GCA_019241495.1 of Acidimicrobiales bacterium. Taxonomy (GTDB): domain Bacteria; phylum Actinomycetota; class Acidimicrobiia; order Acidimicrobiales; family Palsa-688; genus JAFAWZ01. The sequence goes on from JAFAWZ010000054.1 coordinate 2,771, forward strand.
ACCGACGGCGTGAGCAGGTTCTCCATGCGTCGCCTGGCTGCCGAGATGGGCGTGGGGACCATGAGCATCTATTGGTACTTCCCCAGCAAAGGGGCCATCTTCGACGCGGTGGTGGAGGCGGTTCTCTCCGGGTTCCGAGCCCCGGCCGCATCCAATCAACCCTGGGACGAACGGGTGGCCAGGCTGTTCCGGCAATTGCGGGCCCAAAGCCTGGAGCACCCCGGGGTCGCTGCCATCTGGAGTAGCGGACGGCTGCCCGGGGTCATGATCCTGAACGTGACCGAGTACGGTCTCGCCCTCATGGCGGAGGCCGGTTTCGGCGAGTTCGAAGCTGTTCAGGCGTACCGGTCGCTGTTGTTCCACACCCTTGGGATGATCCAGCTCCAGACCGATCCCTGGCCGCATGTGCAGGACTCGAGCGCGCTGGATCGCTACTCGAGCGCTCTGGACGAGTTGGACCCCAACGCCGCTCCTCATATGACGCGGAGCCTGGAGCACATGGCTGTGTTCGAGTGGGATCTCATCTTCGAACGCGGTCTGAGCGCCCTGATCCAGGCGCTCGCCCTCAGCGTTGGGCAGCAAATGGTAGGTTGGCCGCTGGGCTGATACGAACGCCCGCAGGTCCAACTTCGGGAGGGGTGGAGCGGTCGTGCTCGATCTGGTCATCCGCTCAGGGGTGCTGTATGACGGGACAGGCGGCCCGGCCCGGGTCGCTGACATCGGGGTGCGAGGTGGCGTGATCGACGTGATCGCCGCGCCCGGCGGGATTACCGAGCCGGCGCGTCGCCGCATCGACGCGGACGGGCGGGCCATCCTTCCCGGCTTCGTCGACGTGCACACCCATCACGATGCCCAGGTGTTCTGGGACCCGGCCTGTACCCCGTCGTCTCATCATGGGGTTACCACCGTCGTAGGAGGCAACTGCGGTTTCTCGCTCGCCCCGTTGAGCCATGTCGACCCTGGATACCTGATGCGGATGATGGCCCGGGTCGAAGGTATCCCCCTACAGGTCCTCGAATCGGCCGTCCCTTGGAGCTGGTCGAGCACCGAGGACTACTTGGCCCAGGTGGCTGCCCAGCACCCGGTCATCAACATCGGCTTCATGGTCGGCCACTCCGCCCTGCGCCGGGCGGTGATGGGAGGAGACGGTGTCGACGGCCGCCCGAGCGGCGAGCAGCTCGAGTCGATGCAGGAGCTGTTGCGGCGCGGTGTTGCTGCCGGGGCGATCGGGTTCTCGTCTTCTTGGGGCGCCGGCCACTTCGACGGTGAGGGATCGCCGGTGCCGTCGCGCGCCGCGGATCGGGCCGAGCTGGTCTCGTTGTGCCGGGCCGTGAAGGGCACGGCTGCCAGCCAGGTCGAGTTCATCGCCGGCCCCGGGGATGTTGGCGCCGAGAGCGGTGACGAGGTCATGATTGCCATGGCCGAAGCCGCGGGCGTCCCCCTGAACTGGAACATCTTGATGTTCCGGTCGTCCGATCTCGGTGAGTCGTTGCAGAGGCTGGCTTTGTCCGATCAGGCTGCCGACAGCGCGGCGCCCAGGTCGCCGCGCTGTCGTATCCGGGTCCGATGGAGATCCGCCTGAGCATGACGGGCACGGCGTTCCAGCGCTATCCGGGCTGGGCCCGTTTTCTGGCCATGCCGAAGGCGGACAAGCTGGCCGCGCTGGCCCGCCCCGACGAACGTGTCCGCCTCGATGGCCTGGCTCAGTCGAAACCCGACCTCATGGGCTACTCGGACTGGGGGACCTTGACGGTCGGAGAGGTTTTCCGCGAGGACCTGCGCCGTTACGAGGGCTCGCGCGTCGCGGACATCGCCGCCGGCTCGGGACGCGAGCCGTTCGACGTGTTCTGCGACATCGTGGCAGCCGACGAGCTGCGCACCGTCTTTTTACCCTCCTCGATGGATGACGAGAAGACCTGGGCCGCTCGCGAGGCGTCCTGGTCGGATCCTCGAGTGATACTCGGTGCTTCAGATGCCGGGGCCCACGTGGAGACCATCCACACCTATGACTGGGCCACTACTTTCCTGCAGCTGAACCGGGAGCGGGGGGTCCTGCCTGCTGCGGAGGCGATCCGGCGGGTCACCTCCTGCCAAGCGGAGGTCTACGGGCTGAAGGGACGGGGCCGGATCGAGATCGGCGCCCACGCCGACTTCCTCGTGGCCGACCTCGACCGGGTCGGCCCCGGGACGGCGAGAACCCGGACCGATCTGCCGGGGGGAGCGGGACGCCTCTACAGCGAGCCGGAGGGCATCGACCACGTCTTCGTCGCGGGCACCGAGATCGTGAGCGGGAATGAGCTTACCGGCGCGGCCCCGGGAACGGTGCTGCGATCGGGACGTGACACATGAGCGGGCTTCTCGGCGGTCCCGGCGTACCAGGAATAGTCAGCGTGGACGACCACGTGATCGAGCCACCCCACGTGTGGGAGACCTACCTGTCCGCCAAGTACCAGGCCCGCGGCCCACGCGTGGAGCTGCTCCCAGAGGCCGACCAACGGTACGCCTTCGGGTCGGCGGAGCATCCCGGTTCGAATGGGCCGCGCGTGGCGTGGTGGCATTTCGAGGACAAGTACGCCCAGATCCGCCGCGGGTATGTGGAGGCCGGTCTGAGCCCCGACATGCGCGCCGACATGGCCCGGGGGCTCACCTTCGACCAACTCCGCCCGGGTATCTGGCAGCCACAGGCGCGCGTCGCGGACAACCTGTTGAACGGCGTCGTCGCTTCACTCTGCTTCCCGAACTACCCGCGCTTTTGCGGTCAGTTGTTCTCCGAAGCCGAGGACCTCGACTTGGGCCTCGCCTGTATCCGGGCTTACAACGACTGGATGGTGGAGGAGTGGTGCGGCGACAGCCACGGCCGGCTCATACCCCTATGCATCGTGCCGTTGTGGGATGCCGGGTTGGCGGCCGAGGAGGTCATGCGCAATGCCCACCGCGGCGTGCGGGCCGTGGCGTTCAGCGAGATTCCCGCCTACCTGGGGGTTCCAAGTGTCCATTCGGGATTCTGGGACCCCTTCTTCGCCGCCTGCGAGGAGACCAACACGGTCGTGTGTATGCACGTCGGCTCGGGCACAAAGACGACGACTACCTCGCCAGACGCGCCCGAGGCGGTCGTGTCCGGGCTCATATTCGTCAACAGCGCCGGTTCGATGCTGGACTTCCTCACGTCGGGTGTCATGGCCCGCTACCCACGACTGAAGCTGCTCTACGCCGAGGCCCAGATGGGTTGGCTTCCCTACATCCTCGACCGGCTGGACGACAAGTTCCGCCGCCAGCCTGCCCGGTTCCGGGGGATCCTCGATCAGCCGCCGTCGACCTACTACGCGGGCCGGATTTTCTGCTGTTTCTACCGTGATCCCGTCGGCGTGGAGTTGTTGCATCGCATCGGTGTGGACCAGGTTTGCTTCGAGACGGACTACCCCCACGGGGACAGCACCTGGCCGCACTCGCCGGCCGTGGCGGCCGAGCAGCTCGCGCCGCTGGCCGAGGACGAGCGCGATCGGATCCTGCGGCAGAATGCTATAGATCTCCTCGAGCTCGATCCCGCCGGGTGGGCCCCGGTGCGCTAAGGACCGCCACAGAACTACTAATGGCCGCAGGCCGAAACGGGAGCACCACCAAGGGAAGACTTGGCGCGGCCGTCCATTAGTAGTTCGAAGGCGGGGGCCTAATAAGCTGTCAAGCCGGGAGGGGGATCCGGTACAGCTGGGCGGCGTTGTCCTGGACGATCTTTCGTACCGACGCCGCGTCAACGCCGGCGAGGACCTCGGCGGTACGTTCCACCGGCGAGGGATACAGGCAGGTGGGGTGGGGAAAGTCGGTCTCCCACATGACGTTGTCCGCCCCGATGTAGTCGAGCAGGAGTTGGGGACCGGCCTGCTCGAACCAGAAACAGCCATAGACGCTGCGCCTGAACATCTCCCGGGCGGGAGGCCGTGATGGTGTCTCGAGACCCGCGAAGTGCTCTCGGTACTCGTAGTCGACTCTCTCGAGAACGTAGGGGATCCAGCCGACGCCACTCTCCACCGACACCCATTTCAGATCCGGGAAATCGATGAGGACATCGCTGAGGACGAGATTGCTGAGGAAGCGTGAGTTGGCCAGCTCCATCTGTACCGATGCCACGGGCTTCGTCGCCCGGGCCTCCAGAGAAGGCCAGGCCACCGGATCGCGGTGGCTGCTGACGGAATTCGTCGAGCCCACGTGGATGTTGATGGGCAGGCCGAGGCCCTCCAGCGCTTCGTACAAGGGGCGCCACTCGGGCTGGCCCAGATCGGGCAGCCCGCCCAGATGCGGCTCGCCCGCCATGGTGATCCCCCGCAGTCCCATGTCGGCCACCCGCTCGGCCTCCTTGACCGAGGCCGCTATGTCCCAGAACGGGAGGACGGCCTGGGGGAACAGGCGCCCTCCGCTCGATTCCTGCCACTCCGCGGCCGCGTCGTTGTAGAGAGATACGATCATCGCCGACAGGCTGCGGTCCAGCCCCTGAACCAGGGCGTAGGCGGCGAAGCCCATGGTGTTCGGGTACACGACCTGGGCCCAGATGCCGAGCTCGTCGAGCATCTCCAGGCGAGCCGTGACGTCGTAGGAGGCGGCGTGGATGTGCTCCCACGACATGCCCGAGAGGATGTCGGTCTGGAACATCGGGACTTTGTCACCGGCCGTGTCGACGAAGCTGGCCCCGCCCGCCATGAACAAGTAATCGTCCCCGATGGCCCACATGAGCCGACCGTCGCGCTCGCGCACTCGAGGCACGTCTTCGCGGTACCTGGCCGGAGCCCTCGACGTCCACAGATCGTATGGCTCTGAGAAGTGCGAATCGGCATCGATGAGATGTAGGTCGGCCAACGGCCCTTCCCGACTGCTCAACGCGGCGCCTCCTTGCCTGATCGCCCCGACTCTACATGCACCGTCTCGCGTACACTCGTCCCGCAGCTCAGCTGGCCTATGGAGGGGATCTGTTTTGGAAAAAGACGTGCTGGATGACTCCGTGGTACCCGACATCGTCCGGTTGGCTGGAGACGACGGGGAGCTGGCCCTCCACGCGGCCGGATGGAGCGGCTCGCTGCGGCTGCGATCGGGGGATCTGGCCTGGCTTCTCACCGTCAGTGACGGGCGCGTCGGAGGGCCGGTCGGAGACGATGGCCGGTCGGATTCCACCGAGCACATCACGATTGCGGGCACTGCGGATATGTGGGCCAAGCTGTTGCAATCGGTGCCCCCGGCGCCGTTCACCGATCCCTTCGGGGCCCGCTTCGCCGGGATGGATGTCACTGGGGGCCCGCTGACTGCGTCGCGGCACCTGGCCGTGCGGCGGCTGGCCGAGCTGGCTCGTCACGCCGCCAACGGCACCAACCCATGGCCCGCACCATTACCCAACCGCAGCCGCCACGGCCAGCACGACGCCGCGGTGGGCCGGTACATCCACCTCGACCTCGACGGTCTCGACCATCGGATCTACTACGAGGAGGCCGGCTCGGGGATCGGCCTCCTTTGCCAACACACCACCGGGTCCGACGCCCGTCAGTGGAGG
>JAFAWZ010000179.1 GCA_019241495.1 Acidimicrobiales bacterium
AAGCGGATGATCGGCCGTACCCCGAGCCACATCCAGGCGATCCGCCCGCTCAGAGACGGTGTCATCGCCAACTTCGACATCTGCGAGAAGATGCTGGCCTACTTCATCCGCCGGGTGCACGGTCCGCGCAAGTTCGCCAAACCCCGCATGGTCATCTGCGTTCCCTCGGGCATCACCGGGGTCGAGCAGCGGGCCGTTCAGGAGGCGGCCGAGTCGGCGGGTGCCCGCAAGCCGGCCTTCATCATCGAGGAACCCATGGCGGCGGCCATCGGCGCCGGCCTCCCGGTCCACGAGCCGACCGGGAACATGGTGGTCGACATCGGCGGCGGCACGACCGAGGTGGCGGTCATATCGCTCGGAGGCATCGTCACCAGCCAGTCGGTGCGCATAGGCGGCGACGAGCTGGACGAAGGGATCATCCAGTTCATCAAGAAGGAGTACAGCTTGGCCCTGGGGGAGCGAACGGCCGAGGAGATCAAGATCGCCCTGGGATCGGCCTGCCCGCTGGAGGAGGAGCTGCACGCCGAGATCCGGGGCCGCGACCTGATCACAGGCCTGCCCAAGACGATCGTGACGACCACCGAGGAGATCCGCGAGGCCATCGAGGAGCCCGTTTCTGCCATCGTGGACGCAGTGAAGGTGACGCTGGACAAGACCCCGCCCGAGCTGGCCGCCGACATCATGGAGCAGGGGATCGTCCTCACCGGTGGCGGCGCCCTCTTGCACGGTCTGGGCGCTCGGCTCATGTCCGAGACGGGTATGCCCATCGTCATTGCCGACAACCCGCTCCATTCTGTTGCCATCGGCAGCGGTCAGTGCCTCGAGGAGTTCGATGTGCTGAAGGGCGTTCTCATGTCTTCCCAGAGCCACTAGAAGCGACGGCTGCCTGTCGCACGTGGCTGTATACCGGCGCTCCTTCCGCACCCGAAACGTCCTGGCCATACTCGTCCTCGCCGCTTTGACCCTGATCACGATCGACGCCCGGAGCAACGGTCACGGAGTGCTCACTAACATCCGCAGCAAGGTGTCCGACGGCTTTTCGCCCCTCCAACGAGCAACCCATGCTGCGCTGGCGCCTATCGGCAACTTCCTGACCGGCGCGGTGGACTACGGCTCGTTGCGCAGCGAGAACCAGCACCTGCGCGACCAGGTTGCGGGCCTGCAAGCCGAGGCCATCCGCGCCGCGTCTGCCGAGCAGGCCGCCCAGCAGGTGCTGAAGGACGCCGGCCTGCCCTTTGCCGGCAATGTCCCGGGGGTGACGGCGCAGGTCATCGACAACGGGTCGTCCAACTTCGACAATTCGGTGACGATCAACAAGGGGCGGGCCAGCGGCATCGCCCCGGGTCAGCCGGTGCTGAGCGCGGGTGGCCTGGTCGGCAGCGTGGTGAGCGCGAGCAGCCACGCCGCCACAATCCGCCTGATCGTCGACCCGAGCTTCGTGGCCGGGGTGGCTCTGCCGGGAGGCAACCTCGGTTACGCCCAGGGGCAGGGGGCCACCCACGCCCTGAAGGTCACAGTCATCGCCCAGCACACGGGGGGGACCGGCTCGAGCGTCCAGCTCCCCCCGCCCACCCTGAAGGTGGGTGATCCGGTCATTACCAGCGGGTTGAAGTACGAGAATTTCCCGGCCGGCATCCCGGTCGGTCAGGTGACCAGGGCGGTGGTTCCGCCGGGCGCCAGCGAACCGGACATCACCATGACGCCGCTCGCCAGTCTGAACAACCTCGACTTCGTCCAGATCCTGCTCTGGTCCCCCCAAACCAGCTCGGCGGCGGGCTAGTAGGTGAGCCCGCACGTCGCCGCCCGGCTGCGCATCACGCTGCTCGTGCTTGCCGTGTCGGTCGTCCAGACTGCGTTGGGCTCGGATCTACGCATCATGGGTGTCGCTCCCGATCTCATGGTCGTGGTCGTGATCTGTGCCGGTCTCACCGGTGGCGCCGAAGCGGGAGCATGGGTCGGATTCTGGTCCGGCTTGCTGATGGACATGTTCCTCAGCTCGACGCCGGTTGGTTTGTCCGCTCTTACGTACTGCCTCGTTGGGGCGAGCATCGGGGCGTTGAAGTCTTCAGTCCTGCAGGAGCATCGGGGCCTGCTGCCTGTGGCCGGATTCGTGGGGACGGCAGTCGCGGTCATGTTGTTCGTCGTCGTGGGAGATGTCCTCGGTCAGACGCAGCTGCTCGGCGCGGGCCGGTCGTGGCTCATTCGCGTAGTGGTGATCGAGAGCCTGTGGAGCATGGTCCTGGCCCTGTCCATCGGGTTCGTCTACACCCGGGCGGCTCGGGGCTCGGTCGGGACCGAGCGATTCCGGGCGCCGGCCAACCCGGCGGTGCCAACCAGATGACCATGGCAGGGGCCGGCCAGATGACCCCGGCAGGACCGGCCAGATGAGCGCGCCCGAGCCTCGCTCTCCCGCGCTTCGCCTCACCGTCCTTCTCGTGGTGGTGGGCGGCCTGTTCGCCGCCCTGTTCGCCCGCCTCTGGTTCCTGCAGGTGATCAACGCTCCGCAGGCCCAGGCGGTGGCCGCCGACAACGGCGTGCGCACCATCTACACCCCCGCCCCTCGGGGCCGGATCCTCGATCGCAACGGGAACGTACTGGTTGACAACGTCAACGAGCCGGTCATCGAGGTCGACCGCCAGGTCGCCGCGCAGAATCCCGGGATGATGTCACGCCTGGCCCCGCTGCTCGGCATGACCGTGCCCCAGCTGCAAAAGGCGATCAACAACCTGCAGTACAGCCCCTACGCGCCCGTGCCGGTCCAGCCCGACGCCACCCCGCAGCAGATCCTCTACGTGCAGGAGAACCCGGGCCTGTTCCCCGGGGTGAGCGCAACGACGATGGCGGTGCGCAGCTACTCGCCCATGGGGGCGGCGGCGGCCAACATCGTCGGCTACGTCGGGCAGATAAGCCAGGCCGAGCTGACCAAGGAGAAGGTGAAGGGCTACCAGCCCGGCGATGAGATCGGCCAGGCGGGGATCGAGGCATCTTACGAATCCCTTCTGCGGGGCAGCCCGGGCACGTCGAAGGTCCAGGTCGACTCACAGGGCCACGTCCTGACGACACTCTCGACCACTGCGGCGGTCGCCGGACTCGACTTGAAGCTCACCATCGACGGGCACATCCAGCAGGTGGCCGAGCAGGCGTTGGAGGAGGGCCGCACCGCGGCCCAGCACACCTTCGACAACGTCACCAAGCGCGACTTCAACGCCCCCGCCGGATCGGCTGTCGTCGAGGACCCGAACACCGGCGAGGTCATCGCCCTGGCTACCGACCCGACCTACGACCCGTCTCTCTTCGTAGGCGGGATCAGCCAGGGCAACTACAACAACCTGTTGAACAGCCCGGCCAACCCTTTGCTCGACCGGACCATCCAGGGTCAGTACGCGCCCGGCTCCACCTTCAAGCTGGTCACCGCCACCGCCGGCCTCAAGTACGGGCTGATCAACCCTGGCACTCCGTTCAACGACACGGGCAGCATCCAGGTCGGCAACTTCGTGGCCCACAATGACAACGGCGCTGCCTATGGTTGGATCGACCTGCCCACCGCCATCACGGTGTCGAGCGACAACTTCTTCAACACCATCGGCGTGAATCTTTGGTACGACCGCAGCACGGTTGGAGACGACGCCCTGCAGACCGTCGCCAAGGAGTACGGCTTCGGGGCGCCGAGCGGTATCGGCCTGCCCAACGAGGCAGGAGGGAAGGTCCCCACCCCTGAGTCGTATGTAAAGGACCACGAGAGCAACCCCAACGTGTTCACCCAGTCCCAGTGGTTCCCGGGTAACAGCGACCAGCTGGCCATCGGCCAGGACGAGCTCCTCGTGACGCCCCTGCAGCTGGCCAACGCCTATGCCACCTTCGCCAATGGCGGGACGCTCTATACCCCCCAGCTGGTTCAGACTGCCCAGACCGCGTTCGGCCAGACGAACAAGACCTTCTCCCCTCAGGCCAAAGGCTCGGTCTCCCTCGAACCCGACTGGCGATCGGCCATGCTCTCTGGCTTCGAGGGTGTGGTCAACAACCCGCACGGGACCGCCTACTGGGCTTTCGCCGGCAGCCCGCTGGCCAGCAAACAGATCGCCGGAAAGACAGGAACCGCCCAGGTGAACGCCCCCCGCCAGGACACCTCGGTGTTCACCTCCTTCGCTCCGGCCAGCAGCCCCCAGTACGTGGTGGACGCCTTCGTGGAGGACGCCGGCTACGGGGCCTCCGTCGCTGCGCCGGTGGTGCGGGAGATATATGACGCCCTCTTCAACCTGCCCCTAGAGCCGGTTACCTACTCGGCGACGGGGAACGGAGGTCAGAACTAATTCCCACCGTTCCTCAGCGCCGCCAGGGCCTCCCGCCGAGCAAGTGGCGGCACTTCGACCTCGTGATCGTGGCGGCGGCCGTGCTGATCGGAGTCTTCGGCTGCGTGATGATCTACACCGCGACCCGAGACCCGCTCCAAGCCGCCGGCCTGAGCCCGCTCTACTACGTCAAAAGGCAGGGCATTTTCATCGTCCTCGGCCTCGGAGTGATGACTGCGCTGGCGGCCATCGACTACCGGCGGTTTCGGGACTGGGCCATCCTCATCTACGGCTTCTGCGTCATGATGCTCCTGGCCGTCTACGTCATCGGCCACAAGAGCAAGGGCGCCCAGGCCTGGTTCCAGATCGGTAGCTACCAGTTGGAGCCGTCGGAGTTCGTCAAGATCGGCCTGATCATCGTGTTGGCGTCTTACTGCGCGGCGGCCAAGGGCCGGCTGTCGGGGCGAGCCCTCGTGGTCGTGCTGATCGTCTCCGCCGTCCCCTTCCTTCTCATCTACAAGCAACCCGACCTCGGTACTGCGCTGGTGCTCTGCGCCGTCTTGGTGGCCGTGCTGCTCATCGCTGGGGCGCCGGCCCGCCACCTGGTGGCGTTGGGGGTGCTGGCCGTGGGCCTTTCGATCGGGGTCGTGCACTTCGGCATCTTGAAGAACTACCAGCAGGCCCGGCTCACTTCGTTCATCAGCGCCCCGGACCAGCCCAACGTCGCCCAGCTGAAGACCGTCGCAGGCGCCAACCAATACAACCTGGCCGAGTCCAAGATCGCGGTGAGCAACGGCGGCATCACCGGTCAGGGCCTGGGTAAAGGGACCCAGACCAACCTGTCTTACGTTCCCGAGCAGCGCACGGACTTCATCTTCACCGCCGTCGGAGAGCAGCTCGGGTTGGTGGGCTCGAGCTTGCTGCTGGTTTTGTTCGTCATCGTGATCTGGCGGACTTGGCGAGCCGCGACGCTGTCGCGCGACCTGGTGGGCACGCTGATCTGCGTGGGCGTGCTGGCCATGATCACATTCCAGGTGTTCGAGAACATCGGAATGACCATCGGGATCATGCCGGTGGCCGGCATTCCCTTGCCTCT
>JAFAWZ010000186.1 GCA_019241495.1 Acidimicrobiales bacterium
CGCCAGGTCCCAACGCACCTCGTCCTCGACCGTGCCGAGGTCCTCCCCCACCACCCAGGCACCCGCCCGGTGCGCTTCCAGGGCCAAGATGTTGAGCATGTCATGGTGGGGGTAGCGGACGTAGGCGCCGCTTCCGGCATCGGCGCCACCGGGGATCCAGTACAGGCGGAACAGTCCCATCACGTGGTCGACCCGCAGGCCCTGCCCATGGGCCAGATTGGCGCGCAGCGCCTCGATCCACGGTTCGTAGGCAGCCGCGCGGAGCAGCCACGGGTTGAAAGGAGGTAGGCCCCAGTCCTGGCCTCGCGTGTTGAACTCGTCGGGCGGTGCACCCACCCCCATGCCGGGCGCGTACACGTCCTGCCAGATCCACGAGTCCGGCCCGCTCGGATCGACCCCGACGGCCAGGTCGACGACGATCCCCAGCTCGTTCGCCGCGTCACAGATTTGACAGTCGAGAAGCCACTGCAGCCACATGTGATAGCGGACGCGACCTGACACGATGACCCGGTCCACGCCGGCCCGGGACGGGTGGCGGTACTCATAGGGCCACTCCCGCCAGCTCGACCCGTGCCGCTCAGCGAGGGCGCAGAACGCGGCGTACAGATGCAGGGGCCTTCCCCTCGCTGCCACGTACCGTTCAAAGTCGGCGTCACCGGAGAAGCGCTCGAACGCCCCTTCGAGAGCCGCCGACTTGGCCGCCCAGACGGCGTCTCTGTCGATACGGCGGTCGCCATTCAGGGCCCGGCTCATGGCCGCCTGGTCCTCGAGGTCCTCCACCGCCGGAACCGACTCGACCGCGATGTAGAGGGGGTTCATGAAACAACGGCTACCGGGGAAGTAGGGGCTCGGCTCCTGCTGTGGGCCCGGAGTGGGGGCGTGCAGGGGGTTGACCAGGGTGAAGCCGGCGCCCACCGTCGCCGACCACCTCCCGAGCTCGGCCAGGTCGGCCAGGTCGCCGATACCCCAACTGCGCTTCGAGCGGGTCGCGTAGAGCTGGGTCGCGAATCCCCATGACGGGACGGCCGGCAGGGGGGCTCGGCCCGGGCTCACGACGAGGGGGAGGTCGGCTCCGTCGGCGGGTTGGAAACGGTGGTAGCCGAGCGGCAGGCTGGCCGGCCGGTCCCCTTCGATGTCGAGCTCACCCCCGTCCTCGAACACGACCCGGCCCCGGCCCAGAGATGGCAGCAGGTGGTCGGTGCGCACGGTCACGAGGGCGGGAGGCGGCGGGTCCCCGGGCTGTGCTCCAAGGGATTCGAGGACGGCGGCGAGCGTCGGGGCCGAGACCGGGTGCCACCGGCCGCCCACGTCGTGGAATCCCTCGGCCACCCCCCACGTGGCCGGGTCGGTCCTTTCGGTCACAGGGGGGTCCTACGATCTAGGGGGTGGAAGGAGAGCAGGCTTGCGTGCGCCTCGGGCCGAGCCGGGTGCTGTTCGGCACGACCTCCTGGGCCGATCGGACCCTGGTCCAGGCCGGGACGTTCTATCCCCGCAAGTCGATGACGGCCCGGGCCCGGCTGGCCTTCTACGGCAGCCGCTTCCCGCTGGCGGAAGTGGCCACGACCTACCGGTTCCCGCCCACTCCCGAGCTGGCCACCCAGTGGGTGGAGAGGACCCCGGATGGGTTCGTGTTCGACATCCGGGCCTGGTCGTTGTTCACGGGGGCGCCCACACTGCCCGATTCGTTGTGGCCCGATCTGCAAGATGCGGTGGCGGACCGGCATCGGGACCATCGCCGCCTGTACCCGTCCCATCTCCCGGACGAGGTGCTCGACGAGTGCTGGGATCGCTTTGTGCACGCCCTCCAGCCTCTCCGCCAGGCCGGGCGGCTCGGCGCGGTGGTCTGCCAGTACCCCGGATGGTTCACGCCGCGTCCGGAGGCGTGGGCCGAGCTGGCCGTCCTTCGCCATCGCCTGGAGGGTCTGCGAGTAGCGGTCGAGCTGCGCAGCCCGAGATGGCTGGCCGGCGGCGATTGCGAAGCCACCTTGGAATGGCTGGAGGAGCACGGCTTGGCCCTCGTGTGCGTAGACGGACCGCGGGCCGGCCCCCGGGCCGGGCCTGGTGTGGTCGCGGCCACGGCGGACGTGGCAGTGGTCCGCTTCATCGGCCGCCGCCAGGTTGGCGACGAGCCCTGGACCGCGCCCTATCGATACGAGCGTAGCGAGCTTCGAGGCTGGGTGAGCCCGATCCGGGAGCTGGCCGCGTCTTCGTCGGAGGTTCACGTGTTGATGGACAACTGTTGGGGCGCCGATGCAGTGGACAACGCGGCGGAGCTGGCGGCCCTACTGCGGGGTGACCTGGACGACGGACCCGTGGTGGCAGACCATGCGCCACGCCTCGTCACGCCGCACGAAGAGGTTCAAGGTGGCGACGGTGATCCCTCCCTGATCACCGAGCAGGTTCTCGTCGAGTGAGACCCACGCCGCGTCGCCCGAGACGGTGACCCGCTCGCGGGTGAGCACGAACTGCAGCTGCTGGCCGCTCTGAAACAGGGCGAAATACGAGGCCGCCACCGCCCCCCATCCCTCCAGGGTGGCCCACCCGGGGTGGGTGCACAGGGCGCCGTCGGAACGGTCCCACAGGTCGGACATGGCGTCGAGATCGCGGGCTTCGAAGGCGGCGTAGTACCGGCGATTGGCCGCCAGCACGGCTTCGGACGCGTCCACGCCCTGGACCGTAGCAACCGGGCAGATCGTCTACGTTCGCTCGAATGGCGACCACCGTACGGATCAAAGGCGCCGAGGGGGTCGAGATCGCGAGTCACCACCTGGGCGGTGACGGGCCCCCGGTGATGCTGGTCCACGCCACCGGTTTCCACGGTCGCAGTTGGGAGCCCCTGGCCACCCATCTCGACCCGGCGTTCAGCGTGTGGGCCCTAGACCAGCGGGGCCACGGGGCGTCGGGCAAGTCACCGGACGGCCGGTACGACTGGGACTGCTTCGTCGAAGATCTGCTGGCCGTCATTGACGGCTTGGGCCTCGACGGCTGGCGGGGGCTCGGCCACTCACTGGGGGGAGCCGTCTTGTTGATGGCCGAGGCGCGGCGCGGGGGAACTTTTTCCTCGTTGTGCTGCTACGAGCCAGTGGTGATGCCCCCTGATTGGGCCGCCCTCGTGGCCGACGGGGCGGGGCGGGTCTCGCTCGCCGAGCTGGCCCGCAAGCGGCGGCCGTCGTTCCCCTCGCGCCAGGCCGCCCTCGACAACTACCGGTCCAAACCGCCATTTGGCACGTTCCAACCGGATGTCCTCGACGCCTATGTCGAGTACGGGTTCGTCGATGAGCCGGACGGCAGCGTGACCCTCGCCTGTAGGCGCGAGGACGAGGCGTCGGTGTTCGAAGGGGCGCTCTCCAGCGGGGCGTGGGGCCGGCTTCGCCACGTGCGCTGCCCGGTTGCGGTGCTGGGCGGCGCAGACCTGTCGAACCCGGTGTCGAGGGCGGCCGAGCAGGTGGCCCGCCAGCTGCCCCAGGCCGGCTACCGCCGCTTCGAGGAGCTCGACCACTTCGGGCCCATGGTCGACCCGGCCCAGGTTGCCGGAGCGGCCGCTTTGGCCCTCGGGCAGTCCACCAACCCCGTCACACCGCCTAGTTAGCCTGCATACGATGCCTCTGCC